>JAATGK010000400.1 GCA_015654715.1 Alphaproteobacteria bacterium | reverse complement strand
GCGGGCATGTCCAAGGAAGGCGAGCTTTCCGAGGCGGAGAAGAAGAAGTCGGTTGCCGAGTTCAATTTCAAAAAAGGCCTCTTGGTCGCCGCCTTCTCCGGCGTGATGAGCGCGGCGATGAGTTTCGGGCTGCAGGGCGGCCCGCACATTGAGGCGCTGGCTCTGGCAACCGCGCCAGCCACGAACGCGGCCTGGGCGGGCATGCCGGTGCTGGTGGTCGTTCTCCTTGGCGGTTTCGTGGTCAACGCCGCGTGGTGCCTCTATCTCAACTTCAAGAACAAGACCGCTGGCGATTACGTCAAATCCGGCGCGCCGGCATTGGCCAACGTGTTCTTCGCCAGCCTTGCCGGCCTCATCTGGTGCTCGCAGTTCGTCTGCTTCAAGACCGCCGAGCCTGAGATGGGGGCAACGTCTTACATCGGTTGGGCCGTTCTGATGGCGGCGCAGATCCTGTTCAGTCAGTTGACCGGCGTCGTCATGGGCGAATGGAAGGGTACATCGTCAAAAACCAAGTGCCGTCTCGCTGGCGGCCTGGAGTTGTTGGTTCTGTCGGCCGTGCTAGCTGGTATCGGTCCCTCGATCTGAATACAGCGCGGTCCTCACCGGACCGCGCTGCCATGGGTTTGCGTGATTGGTACTGAGTGCAAGTGAATCAAGAGTGATGGCAGCGCGCAGAGAAGCTGATCGATGCTGCCGAAAAGGTGCAGAAAAAATGGACAAGACAATGTGTAGTGACGGCAAGGCGCGGGAGACGGTGGATTCGTGGTTTGTCGCCGGGATGATCAAGGCCACGTCGGATCTCTGGCTCAAGGGCTGGAACGAACGCAACGGCGGTAACGTCACTCTGCAGCTATATGAAGAAGACGTCGCGCCCTATCTGCCGCGCTGGGATGGCCAGCGCCAGCTGCCACTCGGCAAGGCGCTGCCTGCGCTTGCCGGCCAGTACTATCTGGTCACTGGCTCGGGGAAATACTTCCGCAACATCGCGATTGATCCGGAGACGAACATCGGCATTTTCCGCGTCAATAAGGCCGGTGATGCGATCGATGTGCTTTGGGGTCTTAGCGACGGGGCGTTTCCAACCTCGGAACTGTCGGCGCATCTGGAATCGCACGAGATGCTGCAGCGCCGTCCGGGCAATCAGAACCGGGTGATCATGCACTGCCACGCGACCAACCTGATCGCGTTGTCCTATGTCCTCAAGTTCACCACCGACGATCTCACCCGGGCGCTTTGGGAAGGCAGCACCGAATGCCTGGTGGTCTTCCCCGAGGGCGTCGGGGCGCTCGAGTGGATGGTTCCGGGTACCAATGAGATCGGCGGCGCGACCGCTGCTCTGATCGCCAAGCACCCGCTGGTGCTATGGCAGTACCACGGGGTATTCGGCCGCGGCGCGTCGCTGGACGAGGCGTTTGGCCTGATCGATACAGCGGAGAAATCGGCCCAGATCATCCAAAAGATCATTGCGATGGGCGGCGTGCGCCAGACCATCACGCGGCAAAACCTCATCGCTCTGGCGAACCGTTTTAAGGTCACGCCGCTTGCCTCCGCTCTCGATCTTGAGCGCTGACTGATGGCCAAGGCCTAGGCGGTCTATTCTGCAATTGGTGCTGCAACAGGAGTTCCCTTCATGAGCTTTCGCCTCTGTTTTCCGAAGATCAACATCAGCGGTCCCGGCGCTCTGGCAGAGGTTCCGGCGGAACTGGAAATGCGTGGCTACAAACGCCCGCTGATCGTGACCGATGCCATCCTGTGCGAGCTTGGCGTCGTGAACCCGCTGATCGAGGCGTTGAAAGAGCGCGCCATCGTCCCCACCGTCTTCAGTGATGTCGTCCCGAATCCGACGGTGGCCTTGGTAGAGGCCGGCTATCGGATGCTGACGGCGAACAGGTGCGACAGCATCATTTGCGTCGGCGGCGGCAGCCCGATCGATACCGGCAAGGGTATCCGCATCCTCTCTGCTAATCCCGGACCGATCACGCTCTACAACGGCGTCGGCAAAGTGGCGAAAGCCGGTTTGTTCCTGATTGCCGTGAATACAACGGCGGGAACGGCGGCCGAGGTGACCTCCAATGCTGTGATCACCGACACAGTTAACAAAATCAAGATGGTGATCATCGATTCGAATAGCATCCCGGATATCTCGGTGAACGATCCTGAGATGATGCTGGGAATCCCTGCCGGCACCACCGCGGCCACCGGGATGGATGCACTGACCCACGCGATTGAGGCGTATGTCGCTAAGGGTGCGCATGTGCTGACCGACCATGCCGCTCTCGAGGCGATCCGTATCATCACGCAGTGGCTACCGCGGGCGGTCGCCGACGGTTCCAATCTCGAAGCGCGCGAGATGATGGCATACGGCCAGTTCATCGCCGGTCTGGCTTTCAACAACGCCGGTCTCGGTTACGTCCACGCGATGGCGCATCAGCCAGGCGCGATGCGGGATCTGCCGCACGGCGTCTGCAACGCAATCCTGTTGCCGATCGTCTGCGAGTTCAACCGGCCGCATGCCAAGGAGCGCTACGCCCGGATTGCCGACGTGATGGGTGTCGATATCGCGAACCTGGATGTGGAAGCGGCATCGCGCGCCGCCATCAATGCCATCCGCGCGCTGTCGAAGCAAGTGGGCATCCCGAAGGGGTTCTCCGAGTTTGGGGTCACGGCGGACGAACTGCCGACGTGGGTGGAAAAGGCGCAGAAAGATCCTTGTGCGCCCGGCAACCCGGTGGCGATGACGGACGAACAGGTCTTGGCCCTTTACAAGGCGGCTTTGTAGCTTTTGGGGCGGCGGGCGACCGCGGACCCTATTGATATGGCGGCTCCGACGCGTGAAGCCGCCTTGCAGGCGTCGCGATGCACTTTAGTGAACGGGATCACGTAATCCTAGATCTCATCGAAATCGCGGGGTTTGCCACTTTCCAGGAGCTATCAGACAAGCTTCCGGTCTCGCCTGCGACGTTGCGGCGGGACCTGGAGCGGCTGCATCAAGCCGGCAAGCTCGCACGCGTTCGCGGCGGTGCCCGGCTGCCGGATGTGGTACGCAATTCTACGCCGGACCTGCCGGCGGTGCCGTTTCATTCGAACATCAATCAGTCGCGCAAGGAAAAAGCGGCGATCGGACGTGCCGCGACCGGCCTTTGCCGGCCCGGGGATGCCGTCATCATCGACGGCGGCAGTACGACGCTGCAGATGTGTCCGCATCTTGAGGAACTTGGCCTCGAGGTCCTGACGAACTCGCTGGACGTCGCCGGTATTTTGCTGCAGCAGCCCAATACTGGCGTCGTCATTCCCGGCGGTGTCGTTTTTCGGGAGCAGAATATCGTCTTGAGCCCGTTCGAGGACGTTGCTCCGCGGAATTTTCGCGCTTCGCGGATGTTCATGAGCTGCGCCGCGATCAGCCATTATGGCTTGATGCAAAGCGACGTCTTGCTTGCACAGGCCCAGCGCCAACTCCTGGCCGTGGCCGACGAATTAGTGGTTTTGGCCGACAGTGGGAAATTCACCGCTTCGGCCGGTTATGCGGTCTGCAAGTTGTCCAGAGTGGCGACCCTTATTACCGACATTGGTATCGCTCCGGCCTGCGAAGATCTAATCCGAAATGCCGGAATCCGGCTCATCAAAGTCGATATATGAACCGACATCCCTGATTATAAACTTGGCCTCAGCGCTGGACGACGGCGCTGGGAAAATTCCAGGCCAGGGTGTCGTGAGCAATTCATCAGCGCTATCGGCGGTTTGTTGCTGAGCATGTTATGTGGGCGAACGTCATTTTAGTTACTACGTCAGTCCTCGCAATTCCCGTACATTTCTTCGAAGCAACTCCGACTGATTACGAGCAAAAATGCGTCGTCAGTTTGTGCATTGTGACTGTGGCACAAGCGCGCTAGCGTGGCATAGTGGTTTTCGGGGATTGATCGATTATGCGTTTGGTTTCGGGGTTGCTTGCGTTTGTTTCGGTATTGACGTTCGGGTCGCTGGTTTCCGCAGAGGGTACGGGGGACAGTTCCCAACAAGCCTTCCGGTCGCTTTACAAAGAGCTGGTTGAGACCAACACCACCCTGTCGTCCGGCAGTTGCACCCTGGCAGCGGAACGCATGGCGGCGCGGCTGAAAGCGGCGGGCTATAAAGATGCCGACATGCATCTCTTCGCTGTGCCGGAGCATCCCAAAGACGGCGGGTTGGTGGCCGTGCTGCGCGGCCGTGATGCCAAAGCCAAAGCTGTGTTGCTCTTGGCCCATATCGATGTGGTCGAGGCCAAGCGCGAAGACTGGGTGCGCGATCCCTTCACCTTGATCGAAGAAGGTGGTTATTTTTATGCTCGCGGCGCCTCCGACGACAAGGCGATGGCGGCCATCTTCACTGACCTGCTCATCCGCTACAAAAGCGAAGGCTATAAGCCCAAGCACAGCATCAAGCTGGCGTTAACCTGCGGCGAGGAAACCTCCGGCGCCTTCAACGGTGCCAAATATCTGGCGAACCAGCATAAAGATTGGATCGATGCCGGTTTTGCCATCAACGAAGGGGCCGCTGGCGAACTCGATGCGGCGGGCAAGCGGGTGTCGTTTAACATCGATGCGGCGGAGAAGGTCTATCAGGATTTTGTCCTGATCACGACCAATGCGGGCGGCCATTCCTCGCGCCCCATGCCGGACAACGCAATTTATGAGATGGCCGAGGCGCTGAAGAAGGTGGAGTCCCTCGAATTTCCCGTGATGCTGAATGATGCCAATCGCGCCTATTTTACAGAAATGGCCAAGATCAAAGGCGGCGAGATCGGCCACGCCATGCTCGCTATCGTCAAGAATCCGAACGATGTTGCCGCCGATGCGCTCTTGTCCAAAGACCCGATGTGGCATTCTATGCTGCGCACGACCTGCGTGGCGACAATGCTGAATGGCGGCCATGCCCCCAACGCGCTGCCGCAAAAAGTCACCGCCAATATCAATTGTCGCATATTCCCCGGCATCAAAGTGGATGCGATCCGCGATACTTTAGCGGCCGCCATTGGCAACGAGAAAGTCACGGTGGCGCTCAGTGGCCCGCGCAGCCCGGCCACCCCGGCGCCCGTTCTAGTGCCGCAAATTATGGGCCTGGTGAAAGCGGTGGCGGCGAAGCTCTATCCCGGCACACCGGTCGTGCCGACCTTGTTGATAGCAGTGACAGACGCCATCTATATGTCGGCAGTTGGCATTCCGACCTATGGCATGGGGGGGTATTTCATCGACCCCGACCTCGGCCATATTCATGGCCTTAATGAACGCATCGGGGTGCAGTCGCTGCTGGACGGACGCGAATTTCACTACCAACTGATCAAGCGTTTCGCCGATCAGTAGGTAACTGTTTTCTGGGTTGGAGCGGCGACCCGTTTTGAAGTAGCGCCATTCTGCGCGATCAAGCTGGTGGCTGCACACAAGCGAACCGGCAGCTACGCGCCCAAACTGGAAGAGGCTGTCGGTATTCCATGCTCAATCCCCGGGCCTTTCTGAAATGGCGCGTCGCTGAGAAGCCCGACATCTTCGCCGCGGCGCTTAGGACGGACTACCGGCGGTCAAAGCGGCTTGTGTCGAAGGGATCGGTCATGGCGTCTACATCTACCGATGTGGTCCTGAACTTCGTAACCCACCCGCGCGATACCCGGTCCGCCGCTGATGATCCTCTTCCCTGCCGCACTCAGCCTTAGCCATCCCCCCTCGCTAAGGACCTGGAGGCTTCGAGTTCGATAGGACGCCGATCAACCAGACCCTCGTCAACGATCTCTCCGGTGGCGGCTTTATCGAACAGCAGCGCAATATCGTTCTGGTCGGCGGCACCGAACTCGCGTCATAATGCCCACCTCGCTATCACACTAAAAAGACAAGATATTTTGCAGAGGATCTCCAGACGGCGGGGTGCGAGACCGGCGCGCGTTGGCCGCGCGGACCACAGCTTCGCTCTCAAGATCGCTGGTCAGTATGACCCAAGGCGCGCCCTTGCAGACCTGCTCAGCCGGTAATGTTCCATCGGCGATCAAACGACGAACCGTCGCTTCGCTGATGTTCAACGCCACGGCCGCTTCGTCAAGGGTCGCTTCGCCGCGCTCGCGCCGTTCCCCCTCTCGATAGGGTTCGACGTGTCGATGATTGCGCCAGACACAGACGTGCGAACGATTCCAGGTGAGGCCTTTGCTCGTCTTCTTGCCGGCACGGTTGAGCAGCGATGCAATCGCCCGATCAGGCATCTGCCGCGCCAGAGCGGTGATCAACTCCACCATATCTTCGGTCGTACTCCACCGATGCCGCCCCGCCGGGTTCTTGCGTACGTGCAGCGGCGTGTGGTCGCCGCCTTGCCAGTGGATCGTCAGGCGGAGCGCATCGCCTTCGATGCACACCACGATCTCGTCGATGACAGTTCGAAGGATGCGCTTGCGTGTCTGGGGCGTTGCGCCGGGGCTGTGCCACGCGCGCTTGATGTCGGCTCCAAGATCCAACAGAGCCTGACGCTCCAGCGCAGTGAAGGAAAGTCGGGGATGGGCTGTGACCTTGTCTCGCTCCTGCTCCAGGGCCTGAACAGCGTGAAGTCGTTCATTCCAGCGCTGCTCAAGTTCGGCCGCGACGAGCCGATTGTCGGGGTCGACGGCATCGTACTGACGCCGCGCGCGGGCGACTTCATATCGGGCTTGTTCAAGGGCGAGGTCGATCTGCCGCTGTTTCTCCGCCGCCTCATTGCGCCGCACCTCCAGCGCGGCGAGGGCGGCTTCCACGCCAAGCGGCTGAAGACGCTCGATGACTTCGTCGCCAACGGCGCGGTCCACGCGCATACCGCCAAACGAGATGCAGGAGGCGCCGCCATGGTTGAACTGGGCACCGCGGCAATGATAGCGCCCGGAACTTCCGCTCTCACCGCTATAGGCGACATGCAGCTTGCGGCCGCAATGGCCGCACCGGAGCAGACCGGCCAGCAACGCCTCTCCCCGGCGCACTGCGCCGCGGCTCATGAAGCTTTTGCCATTGGCGTTATCGCTGATCAGGCGCTGATTCCTCTCGAACACAGCCCAGCTAATGTAACCCTCGTGATGGTCGAGGATCAAACTGACCCATGCGCTTCGCTCCTTGCGGAACCCTTGAACGATCTTCTTGCGGCCATCGGCGAGTCTGACGCGGCTCTCCGTTCGGCCAAAGGCATAGGCGCCGGCGTAGATCGGGTTGGTCAAAATGTGGTGGAGCGTGTTGTAGCCAGGCTACTTCCAGGTCATCGTTCGACCATCGGCGTCATATCCCACCGCCGGCAACGGCAGTTGCTCCTGACGCATCCACAAAAGCGCTTGGCGAACCGTCTGCAACTCCGCGAACTTGCTGAAGACCAGAGTGATCGCTTCCTGGATTCGTCGATCTGGATCCCTCTCAATCCGATCATGGCGCACCTTGAGATAGCCCACGGCCACGGTCATGAAGAGCTCGCCGCGCCGAGCCTTCTGCTTGAGGGCTTCGATTGAGCGTTGACGGAACAACGACAACTCCATCTCGCTCATCGTGCCCTTCATGCCCAACAGAAGTCGATCGTTCGGGTCTCGTGGTTCATAGACACCGTCCTCATCAATGATCAGCGTGCCGACCAGACCACAGAACTCCAGAAGCGTATGCCAGTCCCGCCCATTACGCGCGAGCCGTGAGGCTTCGATCGAAACGACCGCGCCCACACGACCCTCGCAGATCGCCGCCAGCAACTTCTCGAAGCCAGGTCTCGCAAGCCCCCAACCGGAGCGGCCGAGATCGTCGTCAATCACCTCCACCGCCGCCCAACCCAACGCACGGGCGCGCTCGGCGAGGCCGTACTGCCGCCGGCGGCTCTCGTGATTATTGGCAACCTGATCGGCTGTCGACTGACGGACATAGACCATGGCGCTCCGCGCCAAGTGATCAGGCGTGATCTTGGTCATCGCCGATCTCCCTCGTCACCTCTGCCGTCGCGCTCGTGCACACCGCTTCCGTCAACAGCGCCTGCAACAGCGGTCGCAGCCTTGTCTGGACGCCGTCCGGAAACGTCTCGATTCTTGATGGCTGCCTGAACAAGTCGTGTTGGCGGTCCGGATGGAATCCCATAGCTAGCTCCCTCGCAGCGGGGCGATTCCCCGTCGCCTGAGACTAGAAGCGTGTCTACGAGGGCACGTAGCGCCGCCAAGGCGCTTGGTAGAAATCGGGGATGCGCCACGAGGACGGCTGACCGCGCCGCATCCGGCTGCGTCATCCAGATAGGCAAAAGTGCGAGGGTGGTATCGGGCTGGCGAATAAGCAAATGTTCAACGCCGCCATAGCGTTGTCGTCCGACAACTGAGACCAGTTCACCGTGGCGAGGATGAAACGGATATGTGATCCGCACCTCAAACGCCGGACACCGGGCATTATGCCGTTGGTCTGACCGGGACCGGCAAGACGTGGCTGGCTATAGCTATCGGCCGAAGCTGCATCCACTTCGGGGCGCGCGGCCGCTTCTACAACATCGTCGATCTCATGCCTGCGCGTTAGCCTCCACGTCATGCTGCGCGATGGCAGACTGTTTGAGGATGATTTGGGAAAACCTTGGGATTTCGTTCTCACCTGTTCACGCACCGTTCGTGTTAGGTTTGCTTCCAATAGTGCCAGAAATCCCAGAGTTCAGGCCGAATAACGAAGTTTGTCTGCGCGTTTCCAAGGTTAGGGTCGGGCGTTCGATTCGCCTCGCCCGCTCCAAGTTGTCTCAATAAAATCAATGCGTTATACCACCTGCCGCGAATGGCGGGATGGATAGCGCTTTGGCCGGGGAAACTCCGGGGAATCTTTTTGTGCCAAGTCAGTGGCTGCTGAGGCGTGTGCGCAGAAGTGCGGTGGCACCGCTGACCTGCTGCCCGAGGAGACCGGTTGAGCTGTTTAAGAGATAGAAAGTCCGAAGGCGCACGATTGCGAGTGACCAATAGTTCGGCCGAGCTATGGCAGAGGCCTTGTCAGGGTTAGCACATTTCCTCTGGCAACTGGGCTTGCCGGTCGGCTGTCGTCGGAGGGCTGTGCGCTATGATGGAAACATCTTGGGACGCCGTCTACGACGTTTCCTTCAAGTCGGTTCCTATCAGTGAGCCGCTGAAGAACGCCGTTCAGGTTCTTCGCGACACCACTCAGCTGAAGCTGGTTGGTCTGACCACGACAGCAACCTTTCTGGCTGATGCCGTCCCGGCGCACGGCCAGTGGTCCGTTTCACGAGGGTTTGTTCACGGTCCGAAAAGCCGCACCTGTGGTCTGAGCACAGGAATTAAGGCACCCAAATGCTCTTCAGTGCTTTAGCAGACATCCATCCTTAAAATAAGAACAAATCGCCAAGGTGTCAGAGCTAAGTCCACTTATTATTTAGCGATGCAACCATGCGTCGAGTTTTCCTCTTGTACATCACCTGGTCGATGTTAGTTTGACTGCATCGCTTGGGGGGGCAACTGCATCGCTTGGGGGGGCAAATGTACAACGGGCGGTTTTCTGGAAGCTGTGTAGCTGTTGTGGCTATCGCAGTTGGAGTGTCCTGCAACTTCGGCGCGCTTGCCCAAAGTACGGCGCCTCGTCCTCAGGAAATCTTGCGACTGCCGCCTGCAGCACAACAGGTGGTTCCGGCCGTCGGTGACGAGGACTGCGAACTGCCGTCCGCTCTGCCGCTGCTGCCAAGTGAAAAGGCGAGCCTTCCGGTTTCATCGATCAAAGTCGATGGCATTACGCGGTTTGATGTCGCGACGCTCGCGCAAGAATGGCTGCCGCTGGAGGGCAAAAGCGTAAGCCCTGAGGCCTTGTCGCGGTTGGT
>JAATGK010000028.1 GCA_015654715.1 Alphaproteobacteria bacterium | reverse complement strand
TCGGCGGCATGGACGGGGGACACAGCGATTGTCCATTCCCTTCACCTGCCAAAACTCCACACTTTCCATTCTCGATCTTATGTATAGTGATTTAATCAAGTCAATGTACATTACGCCGCACGCCCAATCTCGCATACCACGCATTTGCCATGTAGAACGTGTACGGATCATATCCGGCCGCTGGAGCCCGCCGCTGCGGCGTGACGATCTTGCCGCCGCAATGCCCGCGCAGTATCCTTTATTCCGGCAAAAGTGGATGCTTTGCGCGCACCTGGATCGGGCCTGTTCTCATGAAACACATCCTCGCGGTTTCGTTGCTTGTCGCGCTCGCATTGGCACCTGCCGCGCGCGCCGAGACCTCTGCCGTCGCGACCGATCCGCCGCACGATGCATCCTTTCCGGCGACGTCGGATGCGTTTCAAATTCCTACGCACGGAAAGCTCGTCAACGCCCTCGCCTATCTCGCGGCTGGGCCTGGGCCGCATCCCACCGTCGTGCTGCTGCATGGTTTTCCCGGCAACGAGCGCAATCTGGATTTGGCGCAGGCGATCCGCCGCGCCGGCTGGAACGTGCTCTACTTCAACTATCGCGGCGCCTGGGGATCGCCGGGCGAATTCTCGTTCGCCCATTGCATCGAAGATGCCGAGGCTGCGCTCGCGTGGCTGCGCCAACCCGTCAATGGCGCCCGCTTGCGCACCGATCCGACGCGCCTCGTGCTGGTGGGCCACAGCATGGGCGGCTTTGTTGCACTTGAAACCGCGGCCCACGATCCCGCCGTCAAAGCCGTCATCACGCTTTCCGCGGCCGATTTGAGCGAAGCGCTGACCAGAGATGTGCCCCCGTCCGATAAGGACCGGCGAATTGCCGTCATTGCCGCGCGGCTTGAAACCGAAGGCTTGGCGCCGCTGGCGGGAACCTCGGCCAAGACCTTGGCTGCAGAACTTGTCGCCAATGTGGAACGCTGGCACTTCGCGGCACTCGCACCAGGCCTTGTCCATCATTCGGTGCTAGCGATCACCTCGGATGATGGTCTGACCTTTGAAGTGTCCAGCCTCATCGCACGTCTCCGCGAGGCCGGTAATACGCAGGCCCGCGAGATTCACATCGCCGCCGATCACGTCTATTCCGACCGCCGGATCGCCCTCACCGAAGCCGTGTTGGCCGAACTGGACCACCTCGGCCGACAACCCTGACGCGTCACGGCCTGACACCGCGGCGCTTCAACCCGAGCGGCGCAAGTTTTTCAATAGGTTATCGCACCGGCTCGCGTCGCACCCAATCGCCGGATGGCAGCTATGCGCTTGTTTCCCGCACGCTAGCGTGTAAAACCCGGACAACTCAGGGGATTAGGATGCTCTCGCAAAAAGCCAAATATGCTCTGAAAGCGCTGATCGCGCTGGCCGAGGTCGACGAGGGCGAGCTGCTGCAGGCCAACGAAATCGCTGAAGGCCACAATATCCCGAAGAAATTCCTGGACTTGATCCTACTGGAATTGCGCCGTCACCGGCTGGTGGACAGCCGTCGCGGCAAGAAGGGCGGCTATCTGCTGATGCGCCCGGCGGACAGCATCATGATTGGCGACATCGTGCGGGTGATCGACGGACCGTTGGCGCCGATTCCGTGTGCCAGCGTGACGGCTTACCGGCCCTGCCCCGACTGTAACGACACCAAGACCTGCATGGTTCGCAAGATCATGCGTGAAGTGCGGGACGCCGCCGCCGGCGTGCTCGACAACATCACCCTGGCCGAAGCGACGCAAAAAAAGGCCGGCAAAAAGGTCAAGCCTAGCCGCGCGCGCCGCGAACCGGCCTGAGACCCCGCCCTTACGGCCGATTGAGCAGCCAAGGATTTATCGCTGCACGCCAACAAAATACATATTGGTTACGTATAATAATACTTTGTCTATATGCATACTGTACATTAATCTGAACCTCCCCTATCCTCCTGTGGGATGAATTGAGGAGCGTAGGCGATGCGCAAACGGGCGAACCTTCTGGCGACGACATTTTTCGTCACGACGCTATCGGGCTTAACCGCCGTGCCGGCGCAAGCAACGTTCGGCTATTTCGAGCACGGCATCGGCGTGCAGGCCGAAGGACTGGCAGGTGCCGGGATCGCCTATCCCAAGGACAGTCTCGCGATCGCAACCAATCCCGCGTCGTTGTTTCGGCTCGGCGACCGGCTGGACGTCGGCGTTGATCTGTTCGTTCCCGACCGCGGCGCGACGATCACCGGCAATGGCGCCGGACCGGACCAAAGCTTCGACGGTAGCGGGGTCAAGGACTTCTTAATCCCGCAATTCGGCTATACGAACACGCTGAACGATCATTGGGCCGTCGGCATCGCCATCGACGGCAACGGCGGGATGAACACATCGTACGCCACCAATCCGTTTGCACGCTTCGGTGCGACCGGCAAGGCGGGCGTGAATCTCGAGCAGCTCTATGTCTCGCCCACGGTTGCCTATCGGATTGCCGAGGGGCACAGCATCGGCGTCTCGTTCAATCTCGCTTATCAACTCTTCAAAGGCGACGGTGTGGGCGTTTTTACGCCGTACTCGACGGCGCCGGGAGCGCTGTCTAACAACCACACCGACCACGCCTATGGCTACGGCGTTCGGATCGGTTACCTCGGCCAGCTCACGCCCGATCTCAGCGTCGGGGCCTTCTGGCAATCGAAAGGCTATTCGGGCCGATTCAAGAAATACGCCGGGCTTTTTGCCGAACAGGGATCGTTCGATGTCCCCTCTTCTTATGGCATCGGCGCGTCGTACCGCTTGACCGACAAGCTCGATGCGGCCCTTGATGTCGAGCGGATCGACTATAGCGGCGTTCCGGCTGTGGCCAACACGCTTGGCGAGCTTTTCCTCGGCCATCCCTTCGGCGCCGACAGCGGTCCGGGATTCGGCTGGCGGGACGTCACCGTCGTGAAGCTCGGCTTGAACTACGCCATCGCGCCGCAATGGCAGATCCGCGGCGGCTGGGCCTGGGGCTCGCAGCCGGTACGCTCAAGCCAGACCTTCCTCAATATCCTCGCACCGGGTATCGTGCAGAACCATTTGAGCGCCGGTGCGACCTGGACGTCTTCCGACGGAACGGAAATCAGCGCATCGGTAACCTACGCGCCGGAAAAAACGATCAATGGCAGCGGATCGATTCCCGCTTCTTTCGGCGGCGGCGAAGCCAATCTGCACTTAAGCGAAGTCGTTGCCGGTTTGGCGGTCGGCTGGCATCTCTAGGGAATTTCGCCGTTTCGCGGAAACGATAAAATGCTCTAGATTCCTTGATTGTCGCGTTTTCGGACGGAAAACCGGTTTTCCACTTTTCCTGAAAACGCTTTAGAGGATCATGATGCTTCCATCTGCCGAGGTTATCAGAGACTCCGCTCTGGGCGGTGTGTTGATCGGCTTATCGGCCGTGGGTCTTCTCTTGGTCGACGGCCATATCGCCGGCATCAGCGGTATTTTGGGTGACGCCCTTCGCCGGCGGGCTGGCGCGTGGCGTTATGCGTTTCTCGCCGGGCTTGTCGCTGCGCCTTTTCTTGCCCCTCTGGCCGGTGTGCCCGCCGTGATCCCGACCCACCAAACCGGCCTGATCGGGCTCGCAGTTGCGGGGCTCTTCGTCGGCTTCGGCACCCGCTTGTCATCCGGATGCACCAGCGGACACGGCGTCTGCGGCCTTTCCAATCTCTCGCCAAGGTCGCTTGTCGCAACGCTGACGTTTATGGCCATCGCGGCGGCAACGGTATTTGTGGTGCGTCACGGCCACGCTTTTCCTTGGGGGCTCTGAAATGGCGCGCGCCCTTCAATCCGTCGCGATTACGATCACAGCCGGCGTTTTCGGAGCGATTTTCGGTACCGGACTGATCCTGTCCCACATGGTCGATCCCGCGCGCGTTGCCGGTTTTCTCGACATCACCGGCGACTGGAATCCGTCACTTGCTTTCGTCATGGGCGGAGCCATTGTCGTCGCCGCCCCGGCATTCTGGTACGCCCGCCGCCATCAGCAGGCGCTTCTCGGCACGCCGTTCGATTTACCGGACCGCTTCAGGATCACCTGGCAGCTCGTGCTTGGCGCGGCATTTTTTGGAATCGGCTGGGGCCTCAGCGGCATCTGCCCTGGGCCAGGCATTGTTCTTGTCGCCAGCTTGACGACCCCGGCGCTGGTGTTTTTCGCGACCGTGTTGATCGGCCTTCGGCTGGCCGATTTCGTCAAGCACCGCTAGCGATAGTCGCGGCAGTAAAGCTCGAACAGCAGATTGACGACGTGCAGCGCCTTGGGATCGGCGATGTAATAGTGGATCGTCTGGCCATCGCGCCGCGTCTCAACCAAATGATCGGCGCGCAGCCGCGCC
>JAATGK010000491.1 GCA_015654715.1 Alphaproteobacteria bacterium | reverse complement strand
CCGAGAATGGTTTCGCCGATGATTACCCACGGATTGTTGTGGCAGAAGATACCGGCGTTTTCCTTGTAGCCCGGCGGATAGGACGAGATTTCGCCAAGCTCGATGTAATAGTGCGAATAGGCCGGCTGCTGCAGCACGATGCCGTGTTTGGTGGCGAGCAGCTTGTGCACCGAATAGAGCGCTTTGCGGGCCTTGCCGTCGTCGAGGCCGATGCCGGCGATGACGCAGAAGCCCTGCTGCTTGCTGACGATTTTGCCTTCCTCGCAGTCCTTCGCGCCGACTTTGTGACCGAAATGGTCATAGGCCCGGAGGAACCATTCGCCATCCCAGCCGTGCTTTTTCACGGCCGCTTCCATGTCGCGCGAGACCTGGAGATAGAACGTCTGGTCGTCCGGCTTGCCGTGTTCTTTGGCGATGGCAGCGAGTTCCTTGGCCGAATGGACCATCAGACCGGCGATGAACACCGATTCGGCGGTCTTGCCGTCCTTGCCTTTCAGGCATTGGAACGACTCGCCGGGCTCGTCGGAAAAGCAGTTGAGGTTGAGGCAATCGTTCCAGTCGGCCTGGCCGATCAGCGGCAGGCCATGGGGGCCGAGATTGTCGAGCGCGTATTGCAACGAGCGGCGCAGATGTTCGTAGAGCGGCACTTCGGTGCCCGGCGTCGAGTCGAACGGCACCGGCTCGTCCAAAATCGAGAAATCGCCGGTCTCTTTCAAATATTGGCCGACGCCGACGATCAGCCAATGCGGATCGTCGTTGAAGCCGCCGCCGATGTCGTTATTCCCCTTCTTGGTCATCGGCTGGTACTGGTGATAGGCGCCGCCGGTGGTGAACTGGGTCGCGGCGAGGTCGAGGATGCGGGTCCGGGCGCGCTCCGGCACCATGTGCACGAAACCCAAAAGATCCTGATTGGAATCGCGGAAGCCGAGGCCGCGGCCGATACCGGATTCGAAGGTCGAAGCCGAGCGCGACATGTTGAAGGTCGCCATGCACTGATAAGCGTTCCAGACATTGACCATGCGGTCGGTGTGAATGTCGGGCGTCTGGACCTGGCACTTGCCGAGCAGATCGTCCCAGAAGACTTTGAGCGCAGCGAAAGCGGCATCGACCTGGCCGAGATCGCGGAACTTGGCGATGGTCGGGGCGACGATTTTCTTATTGATCGTCTGGCTGCCGGGCGGATCGAACTTCTGATCCTTGGGATTCTCGTGATAGCCGAGCACGAAGACGATGCGGCGGCTTTCGCCGGGCTTCAGCGCCAGCTTGACGTGGTTGGACGCGACCGGCTGCCAGCCGTGGGCAATGGAATTGTCGGATTTGCCGTCCACGACGGCCTTGGGGTCCTCCCAGCCGCGCCAGTGGCCGAGGAAGTTTTCACGCTGAGTGTCGAAGCCGGCCAGTTTCTCCGAGCAGGAGAAGAAGGCGAAGTGATCACGGCGCTCGCGGTATTCGGTCTTGTGGTAGATGACCTCATCAACGACTTCGACCTCGCCGGTCGAGAAATTGCGCTGGAAATTGGTGGCGTCGTCCTGGGCATCCCAGAGGCAGAATTCGGCAACCGTGAAGATCGAAACGTCGGCAACCTCGGCGCGCTCGTTGGTGACGGTGACGTCCCAAATTTCGAGGTTTTCGCCGAGCGGCACGAAATAGCGCGTCGAGGCGGCAATGCCGTCTTTCTTGCCGGAGATGATCGAATAGCCCATGCCGTGGCGGCATTCGTAAGCGTCGAGTTTACCGCGCACCGGCATCCACGAGGGCGAGAAGAAGGCGCCGCTAGCGTTGTCGCGCACATAGATGTAACGGCCGCCGAAATCTTGCGGGACATTGTTGTAGCGGCCGCGGGTGATGCGGCGCAGCTTGGCGTCCTTGTAATAGGAGTAACCGCCGGCGGTCGCCGACAAAATGCCGAAATAGTTTTCGCAACCGATGTAGTTGATCCAAGGCAGCGGCGTGTCGGGGCGGGTGATGACGTATTCGCGCGCCTTATCGTCGAAATGGCCGTATTTCATGGCGTTTCTTTTGCGCTCCCCAAGCGATCCAACATTTCATAGCAGACGCGAGCGTTGTGATATGGGCACTTCCACGGGCCGACCAACACCGCATCCGCGTCTTCGGCCTCGCGCAGAGGCACACCTTCGCGCGTCAGCTTGGCATGCCATTCGCCGTGTACGCGGTCGACGACATGCGTTTCGATGTACTCCCAGGCTCGGCGGGAGGCGTCGCGGAACTTTTCTTCTCCGGTAAGCTGGAACGCATTGTAGAAACCGATCACAGCTTCGGCCTGCACCCACCAATGCTTGTTGTCATCGAGGATGCGGCCTTGGCCGTCGGCCTCGAACAACATGCTGCCGTCGCGGTCGAGCCCTTCGGCCAGGCAAGAGCGCGCCATCTTGATGGCGGCTTCGCGGACACGCGCCAGAAGCGCGGTATCGCCCACCACTTCGGCGGCTTCGTAAAGCAGCCAGCTGCCTTCGATGTCGTGGCCGAACGAGACATGGTCGAGCAGCGAGTTCCATTGTTCGTCGAAGAACAGCTTGAAGTGACCGGTCGCGGCATCGACGATGTGGTCTAGCGTGATCTCGATCAGCGCCTTCTGGCGGGCCCGCAAACTGGGATCCGGCCAGACGCGGAGCAGATTGGTGTACCCCTCAAGCACGTGCAGGTGGGTGTTCATCGACTTCGGACTGTTGAGGTCTTTGTCGGACAGACGCATGTCGGCAAGCGGCTGCCAGTCGCGATCTCGCGCCTCGATATAGCCGTTATGCTTGGGGTCGAAACAATGGGCCTCGATCAGCAAATAAAGGCGCTTGGCGAGGTCGAGGGCCTTGGCATTGCCGGTCAGCCGGTAATACTCGGACAAAGCATAGATGCCGAAGGCCTGCCCATAGGTCTGCTTGCGCGAATCCAGAGGCTCGCCGCGCTCATCGAGCATCCAAAACAGGCCGCCGACCTGTTAGTCCCAAAACCGGCTTGCGCCAAAATCAAACGCCCAATCGGCAGTTT
>JAATGK010000489.1 GCA_015654715.1 Alphaproteobacteria bacterium | reverse complement strand
GCGACTACATCGCCAAGGACAATCCCGCTGCCGCCGTAAAGGTTGTGACTTCGATCGAGTCGGAAATCGAGTTGCTTGGCTACTTTCCTTGGCATGGCAGGAAGAGGGACCAGCCGGGCGTGATGGCGCGCCCCTTGAGCAGGTATCCATATATCGTTTTCTACCGTGTCGAAATTGAACTCGATACGCTCGTCGTGCTTCACGTTCTTCATGGCGCGCGGCGCCATCCCGGGTTCCAGGAAGCGGCGGCGGAGTTTGCCCGCTGATCTTGCTGGCCGGTTTTCGAGATCGTTGGGATTCAAACAATCGGTCTTGTCACGGCTCCGTCGTGGTTCTATCCCGGTACTTTCCCGCGATTCAGTTTCATGCCTTCGGCACCGGTCCTGAGGAGTTCCACGTAACGTCTTTTAACGCGCCGATTTTGCCCTTAACCAAAAACCGCTTGACCGCCCGAATCAGGAGTGATTCGGTGTCTGACATGCGAATCAGGCCGAGCATCGTACGCATCATCTGCTGGCTTACCGTTCCGGCGACGCTCGGCGTGGCCGCGTACTTCGGTACCTATGCGCTGTATGGTGAGCGCGGCTATGTCGAGCTGATGTCGACCCGCAGCCAGCTTGTCGAGGCCCACACCCAGCTCGCCCAGCTCACCGACAAGCGCATGCGGCTTGAGCATCGCATCCAGCTGCTTGAGTCTGGCGATTCCGATCTGATCGAAGAACTGGCGCGCACCAAGTTGATGGACGGCGCTCCCGGGCAAGTGGCAATTCCGCGCCAACATCAGTGATCATCACGCAAATTCATCGCATTCCACTTGCCTTGAACACTGTTCAGCGCCCATGATTTGGAGCGTGAAAATCAACAAGTCAGGCGATGATAGCGAAGGTGAGTCTGGGACCAGCGCTGAGCGGGTTAAACACTGTTTAGAGCTTGCAAAATTCCAAACCACTTGCCACAAGTCCAGACCGCCGCTTTTTGCGCGGCGAAACACGATGGATATTCCATGAGCGATCCGAGCGTGGCCGAAGGTGACGGTGTCAACACGAGACCGACGCCGAGTTCGGCAACCCTGAAAAAGTTCTACCACGACATGTTGTTGATCCGCCGCTTCGAGGAGCGGGCAGGTCAGCTTTACGGCATGGGCCTGATCGGCGGCTTTTGTCACCTTTATATCGGCCAGGAGGCCGTGGTGGTCGGCATGCAGAACGCCTTGCTGCCGGGCGATCAGGTCATCACCGCCTATCGCGATCACGGCCACATTCTGGCTTCCGGCATGGACCCCAAGGGGGTGATGGCCGAGCTGACCGGCCGCGCCGCCGGCTATTCCAAGGGCAAAGGCGGCTCGATGCACATGTTCTCGGTCGAGAAGAACTTCTTCGGCGGCCACGGCATTGTCGGCGCCCAGGTGCCGCTTGGTACCGGCATCGCCTTCGCCAACAAATATCGTGAGAACGGCGCGGTGACTCTGGCCTATATGGGCGAGGGCGCTGCCAACCAGGGTCAGGTTTACGAGAGCTTCAACATGGCCGAGCTCTGGCATCTGCCGGTGCTTTATGTCGTCGAGAACAACCAATACGCCATGGGCACCAGCGTCGAACGCGCCAGCGCTCAGCCGAAATTCTACAAGCGGGGCGAAAGCTTCAACGTGCCGGGCGAAGAGGTCGACGGCATGGACGTCGAAGCCGTCTTCGAAGCCGGCCGCAAAGCGCTGGAATTCGTGCGCGGCGGCGGCGGCCCGATGATCCTCGAGATGAAGACCTACCGCTATCGCGGCCACTCGATGTCGGATCCGGCCAAGTACCGCACCCGCGACGAGGTTCAGTCGATCCGCGACCGTAAGGACCCGATCGATCAATTCGGCAAGAAACTGGTCGACCGCGAACTGGCCTCGGACGTCGATCTGAAGACCATCGATAAGGAAATCCGCCTCATCGTCAACGAGGCGGCGGAATTCGCCATCGAAGCGCCGGAGCCTGAAGCTTCGGAGCTCTACACGGACGTGCTCGCCTGATGTCCACCCAAATCCTGATGCCCGCGCTTTCTCCCACCATGGAGGAAGGCAAGCTCGCCAAATGGCTCGTCAAGGAAGGCGATGAGGTCCATTCCGGCGATCTCCTCGCTGAAATCGAAACCGACAAGGCGACGATGGAATTCGAAGCGGTCGACGAAGGCCGCATCGGCAAACTTCTGGTCGCCGAAGGCACCGAAGGCGTCAAAGTCAACGCCCCGATCGCCGAACTGATCACCGAAGACGGCGAGGCGGCACCCGTTGCTGCGGCGAGCGTCAAGGAGCCAGTCGCGGCACCAAAAGAGGTGGCCGGAACGGTGGCGCCGACACCGGTGGCCAAAGCCGCGCTGATCGAGCCGCAGGTGCCGGACGGTACCGAGATGGTCACGATCACCGTGCGCGAAGCCCTGCGCGATGCCATGGCCGAGGAAATGCGCCGCGATCCCGACGTGTTCCTGATGGGCGAGGAAGTCGCGCAGTATCAAGGCGCTTACAAGATCAGCCAGGGTCTGCTCGAAGAGTTCGGCGCCAAGCGCGTCATCGATACGCCGATCACCGAGCACGGCTTCACCGGTTTGGGCGTCGGCGCCGGCTTTGCCGGTTTGAAGCCGATCGTTGAATTCATGACTTGGAACTTCGCCATGCAGGCGATCGACCAGATCATCAATTCTGCCGCCAAGACGCGTTACATGTCCGGCGGTCAGATGAGCTGCCCCATCGTGTTCCGCGGTCCCAACGGTCCGGCGGCGCGCGTTGCGGCCCAGCACAGTCAGGATTATTCCGCCTGGTACGCCCGTGTCCCGGGCCTCAAAGTGGTCGCGCCGTATTTCGCGGCCGATGCCAAGGGCCTGCTGAAAGCCGCCATCCGCGATCCCAATCCGGTGGTCTTCCTCGAAAACGAGATCGTCTACGGCCGCTCGTTTCCGGTGCCGAAGCTCGATGATTTCGTGCTGCCGATCGGCAAAGCGCGCGTCATCCGTGAAGGCAAGGACGTCACGCTGGTTTCGTATTCCATGGGCGTGGCGCTCCTTCTCGACGCCGCCGAAGAACTCGCCAAGGCGGGCATCGACGCCGAATTGATCGACCTGCGCACCTTGCGCCCGCTCGACATCGATACCGTGGTGGCCTCGGTCCAGAAGACCAATCGCTTGGTGACGGTGGAGCAGGACTGGCCGATTTGTTCGATCGGCTCGGAAGTCTGTGCCCAGGTGGTGGAAAAGGCGTTCGATTACCTCGATGCGCCGCCCGCCAAAGTCAGCGGCAAAGACGTGCCGATGCCCTACGCCCACAACCTCGAAAAGCTGGCGCTGCCGTCGGTGGAAGAAGTGGTCGCGGCAGCGAAAGCGGTACTTTATCGGTCGTGAGTGGAATGAGAGGCGTCATCCTCATACTTCAACCGTCATGTCCGGGTTTGACCGGGCCATCCATGGTCCCGTCCGGCATGACGTTGGCGCTGCGATGGATGGCCGGCTCGTTGGCCGGCCATGACGAATAGGGAAATGGGGATGGAAACGACCTCCACCATGTCCTGGCACAAGGGCGGTTGCCATTGCGGCGCCGTGACCTTCGAGGTGCTGGTGCCGCCGGAAGTCGAAGTCGACGACTGCAATTGCTCGGTCTGTTCCAAGACCGGCTTTTTGCATCTGATCGTGCCGAAAAGCCGCTTTCGCCTGCTGACGGGCGAAGACAAGCTGACGACGTACGAATTCAACACCATGACCGCCAAGCACCTGTTCTGTTCGGTGTGCGGCATCAAATCCTTCTACATCCCGCGTTCGCATCCCGACGGCTACAGCGTGAATTTCCGCTGTATCGACATGGCCGGTTTCACCAAGGTCAAGGTGCTGTCGTTCGACGGCAAGAATTGGGAAGCGAACGTTCATAAACTCACGCCGCTTGAGGCCCGCTGATGTCTACACAAATCCTGATGCCCGCTCTGTCGCCCACCATGGAAGAGGGCAAGCTTGCCAAGTGGCATGTGAAAGAGGGCGACGAAGTCCATTCCGGCGACATCCTCGCCGAAATCGAGACCGACAAGGCGACGATGGAACTCGAAGCCGCCGATGAAGGCCGCATCGGCAAGATTTTGGTCGCGGAGGGCAGCGAAGGCGTCAAGGTCAACGCTCCCATAGCGATCCTTCTCGGCGAGGGCGAAGACGCCAATTCGCCGGTCGACATTTCTTCTGCGATGTCAAGCATCCAAGCCGCGGTTGCCGCCGAGGCAAAGGACGCAAAAGAGGCCAAGGCCGAAGCGGCAGCGAAGCCCGCTGCGGTCCAACCCACCCCTCAGCCTGAGGTGGCGCGCAGCGCCGTCGCGAAGGACGTCTCGAACGACGGACGCGTTTTTGCCTCGCCGCTGGCAAGGCGGATTGCGGCTGAGAAGGGGATCGATCTCGCCGCCATCGCCGGTTCCGGTCCGCGCGGCCGCATCGTCAAAGCCGACGTGGAAAACGCTGCGCCCGGCATAAAATCTACTCCTCATCCTGAGGAGGTGCGCAGCGTCGTCTCGAAGGGCGTTGCGAAGGGGCCGTCGGAAGCCTCCGCGCCCAGCGCGCTGCCCGATGCGCGTCTCTTCTTCAAGCCGGAAGACTACGAAGAAATTCCGCATGACTCGATGCGCAAGGCGATTGCCAAGCGCCTGACGGCTTCCACCAGCAGCATTCCGCATTTCTATCTCACCATCGATTGCCGCATCGATGCGCTGCTCGCCGCCCGCAAACGCCTCAACGACGCGTCGCCGAAAGGCGAGGGCGCCTACAAGCTGTCGGTGAACGACTTCCTGGTGAAGGCCGCTGCGATGGCGCTGGCCAAATCGCCCGCCGTCAACGCGTCGTGGACCGACAGTGCGGTGCTGCGGCACAAGCATGCCGATGTCGGCGTCGCCGTGGCGCTCGATTTCGGACTGATCACGCCGATCGTGTTCCAGGCGGAAAGCAAAGGTCTGGCCGCCATCTCCAACGAAGTAAAATCGCTGGCCGAGCGCGCCCGCACCAAGAAGCTGAAGCCGCAAGAATATGAAGGCGGCACCTTCGCCATTTCTAATCTCGGCATGTTCGGGATTTCGCATTTCACCGCGGTGATCAACCCGCCGCATGCCGGCATTCTTGCGGTCGGCGCCGGTGTCGAGAAGCCCGTCGTCACGAACGGCAAGATCGAAATCGCCACCGTGATGAGCGTTACCATGAGCTGCGATCATCGCGTCATCGACGGTGCTACCGGCTCGCGCTTCCTCAGCGTGTTCAAGCAGTTCGTCGAAGACCCGGCGGCAATGCTGCTGTAGGAGCGCTTCGCCTTCAGGACTGATCATCGGAGATTGCTATGGCCGAAATCTATGACGTCGTCGTGGTGGGCGGGGGCCCGGGCGGTTATGTTTGTGCGATCCGTTCGGCGCAGCTTGGTCTGAAGACCGCCGTGGTGGAACGCGACCGTCTCGGCGGCATCTGTCTCAACTGGGGCTGCATTCCGACCAAAGCGCTGCTGCGCTCGGCCGAAGTGTTCCACCTGATGCAGCGTGCTGCCGAATTCGGCTTGTCGGCTGATACCGTCGGTTTCGATCTCGACAAGGTCGTCAAGCGTTCGCGCGGCGTCGCCGAGAAGCTTTCCAACGGCGTCGGCTTCCTGATGAAGAAGCACAAGATCACCGTCATCGCGGGCGAGGCCAAGCTGGCGGGCGCGGGTAAGCTGGCGGTCGTCAAAGATGGCAAGACGCAAGAAGTGCAGGCGAAAAACATCGTGCTCGCCACCGGTGCGCGTCCGCGCGTGTTGCCCGGTCTGGAGCCTGACGGCAAGCTGATCTGGACGTCGAAGGAAGCGCTGGTTCCCAACATGATGCCGAAGTCGCTGCTGGTGGTCGGTTCTGGCGCCATCGGCATCGAGTTCGCCAGTTTCTTCCGCACCCTCGGCTCCGACGTGACGGTGGTGGAAGTGCTCGATCGCGTGCTGCCGGTGGAAGACGAGGAAATCTCCGCCTTCGCGCACAAAGCGTTCGTCAAGCAAGGCATGAAGATCAAAGTCGCCACCACAGTCGATAAATTGGTGAAGAACGAGAATTCCGTTACCGCAACGCTGAAAACCAAAGACGGCAAGACCGAAACCATCACCGCGGATCGCGTCATTCTCGCCGTCGGTATCGTCGGCAATGTCGAAAATCTCGGACTGGAAGCGGCCGGCATCAAGGTCGACCGTACCCACGTCGTGATCGATCAATGGGGCCTGACCGGCGTGCCGGGCGTCTGGGCGATCGGCGATCTCGTCGGCCCGCCGTGGCTGGCGCACAAAGCGATGCACGAAGGCGTCATCGTCGCCGAGAAGATCGCCGACGTGAAAGGCGTCCATCCGCTCGATCCGTCGCGCGTGCCGGGCTGCACCTATTGCAATCCGCAAGTTGCTTCGGTCGGTCTCACCGAAGCCAAAGCCAAAGCCAGCGGCCGCAAGATCAAAGTCGGCCATTTCCCGTTCATCGGCAACGGCAAGGCGATTGCGCTCGGCGAGCCGGAGGGTCTGGTCAAGACGGTGTTCGATGCCGAAACCGGCGAATTGTTGGGGGCGCATATGATCGGCGCCGAAGTGACCGAGCTGATTCAGGGCTACGGCATCGCCAAGACGCTGGAAGCCACCGAAGCCGATCTGGAGACGGTCGTCTTCCCGCATCCGACCCTGTCGGAAATGATGCACGAAGCCGTTCTCGACGCCGACAAGAAGGCGCTGCATATCTGAAATGGAATAACCTCCCCCTTGTGGGGAGGTTATAGGCGCTATTCTCCCGCCGTCACGCGTCGTACATCTTCCGTCAACCCCGGCGTATCGTTGGTGTCGGTCGCAATCAGCCGCACCCGGCCGCGGTCGTCGAACACGAACACCGCGCTGGTATGCGTCACTTCGTAATTCGGCGACTTCTTGACGGTATAGGCGATGCGATAACGCCGCGCCACGTCGGCGATTTGGGCGGCGGAGCCGCGCAGCCCGTCAACCTCAGGCCCGAAGGCTTGCGCATACGGCTTCAGCACGTCCAGCGTGTCACGGTCGGGATCGACGGTGACGAACAAGACGCGCACCTTTTCGGCATCGCGGCCGAGCCGTTTCAGCACATCCGAGAGATTGGCGAGCGTCGCCGGGCAGACATCGGGGCAGTGCGTATAGCCGAAATAGACCAGCACGACGCGCCCGCGATAATCCTCCTGGCTCACGGCCAGCCCGTCACTGGCCCGCACCATGTGAAACGTCAGGTCCGGCATCGCGCCCGTGATATCCGTCGCGTGCCAAGGCTTCGTCGGGCCGCAAGCCGCGAGGAAAAACAGGGCGGCCCCCAACATCGCCGCAACGCCCAGCGAAGCGGCCAACCCTTTCATCCGCACCACGCTACTCCCAATTCGGCACGTGACAGCTCGGCAGGCCGTTCTTCTCGAAATAGCGCTGATGATAGTCCTCGGCGCGCCAGAAAATCGGCGCCGGTTCGATCGTGGTGACGATCGGCTTTTTGAATTTCCCCGAGGCGTCATAGGCCGCCTTTTTGGCGCGTGCGATGGTTTCCTGAGCCTCGGAATGGGTGAAGATGACCGAGCGGTATTGGGTGCCTTCGTCGGGGCCTTGGCGGTTCAACGTCGTCGGATTGTGGTTTTGGAAAAAGACATCCACAAGTTTCTCATAGGAAACTTTGGCCGGATCGAAGGTCACTTCCACCACTTCGGCGTGACCGGTCTGGTCGCTGCAGACGTCCTGATAGGTGGGATTGTTCATGCAGCCGCCGGCATAGCCGCAAACCGCGTCGATAACGCCCGGTACTTGGCGAAAGAACGTTTCAACGCCCCAAAAACACCCGGCACCGAAAGTGGCCTTTTCCATGGAACGCCTCCAATTTCCCCGGGAGATTAACTCAAGGAAAGCCGCCCCGGCGAGGCATTATTTTGACCCCGCGCCATAGGGAAACTAGGCTTACCGCCAACGATTCCAGGACGGTTCCCCCCATGTCTACCCCTAACATCTTGCGCGAAACCCATTTCGGCAATCTCGGCACGCTCAAAACGGGAAAGGTGCGCGACATCTATTTCCAGCCCGACAAGCTGATCCTGGTGGCAACCGACCGGCATTCCTCGTTCGACCGCATCATCGCCCATATTCCCAACAAGGGCGCCGTTCTCAACTTGTCGAGCGCCTATTGGTTCCGCCAGACCGCCGACATTGTTCCCAATCACGTCATTGCGGTGCCGGATCCCAACGTAACCGTGGTCAAGCGCGTCAAACCTTTGGCGGTGGAGGCGGTGGTGCGCGGCTATCTCACCGGCACGACGTCGACCTCGATCTGGACCCGCTACAGCGCCGGCGAGCGTCAGTTCGGCGGCTTGCTGCTGCCGGGCCATCTGGCGAAGAACGCGCGCCTGCCGTATCCGATTTTCGATCCCACCACCAAGGAAGACACCCACGACCGCACCCTGAGCCAGGAAGATCTGGTGAAGGAAGGCTTCGTCAGTCGGGAATTATTGGACAAGGTGCGCGACACGGCCCTCAAGCTGTTCGCCCGCGGCCAGAACGTGGCGGCGGCGCACGGTCTCATTCTGGTCGATACCAAATATGAGTTCGGCCTCGACGACGACGGCACGCTGCTCTTGATCGATGACATCCACACGCCGGATTCGTCGCGCTATTGGAAGCTCAACTCCTACGAAGAACGCATCGCCAAAGGTGAAGAACCGGAATATTTCGACAAGGAATTCCTGCGCATCTGGTTCCGCGATCACTGCGATCCCTACAAAGACGCGGTGCTGCCCGAAGCGCCCGCCGACATGGTGACGGAACTGTCGCGCCGCTACATCGAAATCTATCAGCAGCTCACCGGCGAGACCTTCGCCGTCGACAATTCGCTGCCGATCGCGGAGCGTATCGCTAAAAATCTGAAGGCCTATGCGCTCGGCGCGTGATTTCGTGTACTGAGCCGGAAATTCGTTGAATCTTCCACCGCCACCCGTCATGGCCGGGCTTGACCCGGCCATCCAGTTGGCGCTGGGCCGATGCGACGCAGCCGTTACAATCGCCGTCAATTGACGGGTGCCGCCAAATCCACGACCGTAACTGGTGATGCTGGATGCGGTCTTGGAAAAACTGTTTGCGCCTGTGCTGGATCGCTTTGCCGGTCCGGTCGGCGGCCGCGCGAAGATCCTGGAACTGGTCTCATTCTGCATCAGTCTCGCCGCGGCGGCGCTGATCGCCGTGCATTTCGTCTGGATCGGCTTGGTGCTGTTCGCGCTCGCGCGCTGTCTCGCGGCGGTCGCCGGGCGCGCGGGCGTCAGTGACTTGACGGAATTCTACCAAGCGGTAGCGTTCGCTGCCTTGCCGTTCGCGTTCGTGCTGGAGGCGCCGGTCAGGGCATTACCGGCGGTGTTTTTGATGTTCGGGCTTGCAGCGAATGCTGCAGCCTCGCTGAAATTCGGTGGCGGGCTGATCGGTTCGGCGGAGCTTTTGATCCTATTCCTTCTCGCCGGCTTTTTTCCGGCCTGGTTCGGTTTGATCGCCTATGGCGGTGGCGTGTTGTGTTTTGTCGCGGCTGGCGTGTCGGCGTCCAGGAGGGTGTAGATGAAAGTCTCGGCATTGGCCGGTGCCGCTTCCACCGCGGCGGACGGGCACGACCTGGCCTGCGGTCGGTTCCGGCACGGCACCCTGTTTGCACCGGATCTCGCAGAAATACGGTCGCGTCTCATTTTGGAGCGAACGGCGGTGGCGTCGGCGTTCGGCCCGCGGCGGATCGCAACCGCCAGCCGCGCCGCTTGCGGAGCCTCCGCACCGCGACGTCTCCGGCGAGGCTGAAGCATGGTGCATGGGATCCTGATTGCCGGCCTTTTGCTGGTTCTTATCGGCAGCGAGCTGACGATACGGGGCGCGGTCGGCTTGGCGCGCCAGTTCGACGTGCCGCCGCTGATCGTCGGCATCGTGGTGGTAGCCGTCCTGACGGTGATGCCGGAGCTGTTCGTCACCATCCGCGCCGCCACTATGGGCCGTCCCGAATTAGCGCTGGGCGGACTGATCGGCGCCAATATCCTCAATTTGCTGTTGGTGATGGGCCTCGGTGCCCTGATCCATCCGATGGCGTCGCCGCCCAAGGTGGTTTTCCGCGACGGTAGTGCGTTGCTCTTGGCCTGCCTCGGCCTGATCGGCTGTGCCGCAACGGGGGAGGTTAGCCGCGTGGCCGGTGCCGTAATGGTCGCCGCCTTCGCCGCTTATGTCGCCCTCATTTTCTTCACCGAATGGCGGCGGGCGCCGGAGCATTCGGTGCCGTTGGCGCGAGCCATGTTCCGCTCCGAGGGTAAAATCCCGTCGCTTACCGGTTCGTTCTTTTTGATGATCCTGGGTTTCATCTTGCTCGCTCTCGGCGCCCACCTCAGCGTCCTCGGCGCCATCCACCTCGCCACCGAACTGGGCTGGAGCGAGACCACCATTGGCCTGATCGTCATCGCCGCCGGATTGTCGTCGCCCAAGCTCGTCCTGACCTTATGGGCGGCGGTGCGCAGCCATACGACCATCGCTGTCGGTCAGTTGCTGGGCGCCGGCGCATTCAGTCTGACTCTGGTGCTCGGTCTCACGTCGCTGATCTGGCCGCTGGCATTTCCGGCCGCGTTGGCGGCCCGCGACGTCTATATCCTGGCGGGCGTCGCGCTGGTTCTGATGCCACTGCTCGCCATGCGCTGGCGGCTGTCGCGACCCCGCGGAATTTTGTTGATCGTCGCTTATGGGTGCTATCTTGCATTTGTGCTGTGGCGGCAGGGATTGCCGCTGCCGCACAGTTTTTAGAGCGTTTCTCGAATTAGAGTAGGCGTGCAAAGCACGCCGGGCGGTTTTCGGATAAGAAACGCGGTAGTGCAGGGCGAGATCGATGTCGGAATTTTGTCTGGATAAGCGCTTGGTCGCGGCGACGGTGCACGCGCTCGATTTGCCGTTGTCGCGCGTGTTGGTGATGGACGATGCGCGTTATCCCTGGCTGGTGCTGGTGCCGCGCCGCCCGCATCTGGTCGAGGCGTTCGACCTCGATCCCACCGATCGCGTCATGCTGATCGAAGAATTGGCGATGGCCGGTTCGCAGCTCAAGGCGCTGACCACGTGCCATAAGATCAACATCGCCAATCTCGGCAACAACGTGCCGCAACTTCATATCCATGTTATCGCGCGCAATCCCGGCGACGCGGCCTGGCCGGGGCCGGTCTGGGGCCAGGGCGAAGCCGTGCCGTACGAGCCGAACGCGCTGGAGGACTTCGTGCAGAGCGTGATCAACATGTTCTGACGAAACACGACGCAAGACAAACGATCTCCGCGCGCGGGACGAAGGGGGCAGGCGGCGGGCGGTTGAATGTGAGGCGTGTTACCCAAGTCTGTCATCCCCGGCCGACCCGGCGTCGCCGAAGGCGAAGCCCAGGGAGGGGAAGGGGGGTAAAAAACGCCGTGACTCGAAAATCCAAAATCAAATTCTTGCGGCCCGAGGAAGTGTGGTAGCCACAGGTTGGGGGAGACCATGGCCGTCGCCAGGCGCTCAAAACCGGCATGCACACTGCGGAAATCCGCGATTTGAAGCACCGTATTGCACTGTGGCGGCGAAAGGTTCGTACCATGCTCGCAATAAGCGAGTGTCTTTAACCCTTTTTAACCACTTCGGCCTGTATCGTCCGGCCAAGAACTCTGTCGGGAGAACCCGAATGCTGGCAGAAGCCGCCAGAGCCGCCGCCTCTACCGTCGTTACCGCTTTGCAAAAGGCGAGTGCGGCCACGGGTGTCGACTTCAACTACCTGCTTGGCACCGCGATCCGGGAGTCGGGCCTCAAGCCGGGCGCCAAGTCGGGCGCCTCGTCGGCGTCGGGCTTGTTCCAATTCGTCGAGCAGACTTGGCTCAGTCTGGTCAAGGATCACGGCTCCAAATATGGGCTCGGCTCCTTTGCCAACGCCATCTCCAAATCCGATGACGGCCACTATCATGTCGGCAACGCCGATGATCGCGCCGCTATTTTGCGCCTCCGCAACGATCCGCAGATCAGCGCCACGATGGCGGGCGAATATACCAAGATGACGCAGAGCCAGATGGAGGACAAACTCGGCCGCAAGGTCTCCTCCGGCGAGCTTTATGCCGCGCATCTGCTCGGCCCCGGCTCGGCCTGCAAGCTGATCCGCTCCAATCAGGGTGCGCCCGCGAGTGCGGCGTGCGATCTCTTTCCCAAGGCGGCCGACGCCAATCCAAGCATCTTCTATCACGCCAACGGCAGCCCCAAGACGGTGCGCGAAGTCTATAACTGGACGGTCAGCGGCCAGGCGATGACGCCGACGGTGCCGACCTCGGCCAAGACCGAGCTTCCCTCGCTCTCCACGAGCGTGTTCGACACCTCCACCACCACCGCGATGATGGCGGCGCTATTGCGGCCGCAGCACAAGGGCTTTTTCGGTTCTGACGAGTCGAATACCGGTGATACGCCGCCCTTCGCCATGACGCCGGCGATCCTCGACGTTCTGCAGGCGGTTGCGAAAACCCACGGCAAAAAGTAAAGCCTGTTTCCTTCATCAGGGGCAGGGCTGTTGCGTAATGCCGTCGCCGCCGTTTGGGCGGTCATTCTGGTGGCCTTCTTCGTCCAGGCGGGGAATGGGCTGCAGACCGATTTGATCGGCATCAAGGCCACTTCGGTTTTTGCGTCCGGCGTGATCGGCTTGATGCTGGCGTCGTTTTACGTCGGCTACGTGTTTGCACCGCTGCTGGGCCGTGCCGTGATCGGACGCGTCGGTCATGCCGCGACGGTCGCTCTGACGATGGTGCTCGCCGCCGCCGTGATCCTGGTGATGCCGCTCGCGGTCAATGCGCCGGCGTGGTCGGCCTTTCGCGTGGTGTCGGGCTTTGCGCTGTCGCTTTGCTATGTCGCTGTGGAAAGCTGGATCAACGACGTGGCGCCGAATGCGCTGCGCGGCCGCATCTTCTCGATCTACATGTTCGCCCAGCTCGTCGGCATGACGTTGGCGCAGGTGCTGTTCGGCGTCGTCTATGCCGGTTCGTATTCGCCCTATGTGCTGGCGGCGCTGCTGTTCGTGGCGGCGGGCGTGGCGGTCGTGATTGCGCGCAAGTCGGCGCCGTCGGGTGTGCCGCCCGCACCGCTCGGCATTGTGGCTCTGTTCCGCATCTCGCCCGCTGGGGCTGCGGCCACCGT
>JAATGK010000375.1 GCA_015654715.1 Alphaproteobacteria bacterium | reverse complement strand
CGGCAAACCGGTCATCCGCCGCACCGTCGAAGCGGTGTGTGCCAGCCGGGCGGATTCGGTGATCGTCGTCACCGGTCACCAAGCAAACAGCATTCGCGAAGTGCTGGCGGATTTGCCGATCACAATCATCAATAATGTATGCTTTACAGACGGTTTGAGCTCGTCGCTGATCTGTGGTGTGAAGAGTCTTCCACAGGCATGCGACGGATTCCTGGTCGTGCTGGGCGACATGCCGTTTGTACCGCCGCGGGTGATTGACCAATTGATTGAGACCTTTGACCCAACGCAAGGGCGCGCCATTGTGGTTCCGGTAAGGGCCGGAAAACGGGGCAATCCGGTGCTGTGGACAATTTCGCTGGCAGCCGAATTCGGGGCCCTCGCCGGCGACCGAGGTGCCAGGCATCTCATGGCATTACACGGCGATCTTCTCTATGAACTTGAAGTCGATTCCGATTCCGTTCTGACCGACCTTGATAGCCCCGAAGATTTCGCCTTCCGATGAGCGATCTGCCTTACACTGTCGATCTGTTACGGCTCGCCGCCGAAGCGCATGGCGCCGGCCGGCTGGCGCCGCCGTGCCTCAGCCATACCGAGACCAATCCGGTATGTGGCGACCGCATCACGCTCGACCTTAAGTTGACGGGCGGCCACATTGCGGCGATCGCCCACGACACCCGCGCCTGCGTCCTCACCCAAGCGTCCGCGTCGATCCTCGGCCAAGCCCTGGCCGGGCATACGATGGCGGAGCTTACGGCCTTGCGCGAGGCGGCTGCGGCGATGTTGGCCGGCGGGCCTGCCCCTGACGGCGCCTTCGCCGCCTACCGCCATCTCGCCGAGGTGGCGCGCCACTCCGCCCGGCATCGCTGCGTGCTGCTCCCCATCGATGCGGCCCTAAAGGCGGCCGAACCAACAGGCCAGCGGCCCTAGTTGCAGGGACCCACGCGTCACTGCCGCCTCGCCGCAGCCGAGGTCGAGCGCGGTTGGCGTTCCTAGCGGACCAAGGTCGAACCCAACCGGTTTCCGGCTGAGATTGAAGACGCCCAGCACCCGCGCCTCGCCCAGCTTGCGCACGAAGGCCAGGACCGGCGGCGGCGTCGGGATAAACTTCATCTCGCCGGTGATGAGGGTCGGCTCGGCCTTGCGGGCGGCCAGGAAGCGGCGGGTGTAAGCCAGGGTCGAACCGGCTTCTTTCTCCTGCTCGGACACCGCCAGCCGCTGGTGCGCCGGGCCTACGGGCAGCCAGGGCGTGCCGGTCGTGAAGCCGTAATTGGGTTCGTCCGCGTCCCAGGGCATGGGGGTACGGCAGCCGTCGCGGCCCTTGAAGACGGGGTAATAGAGATCGCCGACCGGGTCGCGAAGCTGCTCCCGTTTCAGGTCCACTTCGGTCAGACCGAGCTCGGCGCCCTGATAGAGGCAGAACGTTCCCTTGATCGAGAACAGCAGCGCCAGCAGCAGCTTGGCCAGGGCCGGATCGCCTTCGGGAGCGCCGCCGAGCCGTGAGACCGTTCGCGGAATGTCGTGGTTGCAGAACGCCACCACCGGCCAGTGCCGCGGATGGCCGGAGAGCAGCGCGTAATTGCCGGTGATGAAGCCTGGACTGAGCAGCTTCTGGCGCAGCATGAAGAAGGTATAGCCGCCGTGCAGCCCCTCGTCCGGCGCGGCAAAGGCCCCCGACCGCTCATAGCCTTCCGAGAACTCGCCGAACACGAAGCGGTCGCCAAACGCTTCCACCCGCCGCCGGATCTGTTCCAGGATCAGCACGTTCTCGGGCAGATTGCAGTCGAACATGTGTTCCTGGAGAAAATCGGCGTCGCTCCAGGTGGCGTCGCTGCGCTCCTCCAGCGGCACGGCGGGATTGTCCCGCAGCAGGGTGTCGTGCAGATAGGCGTTGGCTACATCGAGCCGGTAGCCGTCTACGCCGCGCCTCAGCCAAAAATCGAGCACTTTCAGCCCCGCCTCGCGCGCCGCCGGATGCTGCCAGTTCAGCTTGGGCTGCTGGCGGAGGAATTTGTGGTGGTAATGCTGGCGCCGCGCCGGTTGATACGACCACGCCGGTCCGCCGAAGGCCGAAAGCCAGTTGTTGGGGGCGGTGCCGTCTTCTTTCGGATCGGCCCAGACATACCAGTCCGACTTGTCGCCGCGCCGCATCGAATCCTTGAACCAGGGATGCTCATCGGAGGTGTGGCAGAGCACTTCGTCGAGCACCACCTTGATGCCGCGGGCGTGCGCCTCGGCAATCAGCTTGTCGAAATCGGCCAAGCCGCCGTAATCGGGGTGGACATCCTCGTAATCGGAAACGTCATAGCCCCAATCGCGGTTCGGCGAGGGGTGGATCGGCGACAGCCAGATGGCATCGACCCCGAGCGCCTTGATGTAGTCGAGCTTACGCGTCAGGCCGACAAAATCGCCCTGCCCGTCGCCATTGGCGTCAGCGAAGCTGCGCACATAGACCTGATAGACGACGGCGCCCTGCCACCAAGGCGCGCCCATCTCAAACCTCGGACGCGCTGGCGACCACCTTGGTCACCAAGCCGTATTCGACCGCCGCTTCCGCCCCAATCCAGAAATTGCGCTCGGTGTCGTGGAGGACTTTTTCCAGCGGCTGGCCGGTCTCGCGTGCGATGATGCGATTGAGGCGCTCGCGCATTTTCAGGATTTCCTCGGCCTCGATCGAGATGTCGGACGCCTGGCCTTGCACACTGCCGAGCGGCTGATGCAGCAGGAAGCGGGTGTTGGGTAGGCAGAAACGGCTATCCTTGCGGGCGCCGAGGAAGATATGCGCGCCGGCCGAGGCCACCCAGCCGGTACCGATCACCTTCACCCGCGGGCCGACGAAACTCAGCATGTCATGCATGGTGTCGCCGGCTTCGACATGGCCGCCGGGCGAGTTGATGATGACCTTGATGTCGTCGTTGCTTTCGGCCGCCAAGGCGAGCAACTGGGCCGAGACTCGCTCCGCCATTTTCATGTCGACTTCGCCGAAGATGAGCACAGTGCGCGACTTGAACAGCGCCTTTTGCACCGGTCCCGATTGCGGTTCGGCTTCTTCGGGCTTTTTCTTCTCTTCTTCTTCGTCGTCGAGGCGGGGCATGCGTACTCCTATGGGGCCGGATCAGACCCGTCATCCATACAATTCCGCCAGCATGGCGTCCAGACGCTTAACGGCCGGTATCCGGCTTGTCCGTCAAGGGGTTGAACTGGGAAAGGGCTTGTTTTTGCCCGATTTGAGACCGCCGACGCGAACCAAGCGATTGTGTCCACCCCTTGGGTTGGCCAGTCAACTGCAGCTAGGTGTTCCAGAACGTCAAAACTTGGGCGTGCGGCCGGTCGCATTTCGGCGCGACGGTCAGGGTTTGACCGTGCAGTCGGGCGATAGCCAGTGCGCGTCCAGCAGCATCTCGTGCGTTTGGGTCTGGCCATTCATGGTCACCGACGAGACCTGACGGCCGCTGTAATGGGTGGGGCCGTCGAAGGTGATCTCGATGTGGCCCTTGGCGGCACCCGAGCCTTTACACACCACGTCAGCGCTGAAGACGTCGCCCTGCGTTTTGATGTTCTGGGCTTCGCAATTGTCGCGATGGGTCATCGGCGGCTTGTCGGCGTTGACCTGGTCGGCCGTCATGCAGAACTTCGCCGTCATGCCGCCGCCAGCGTTCATGCTGACGCCTTGCGCCTTCATTCTAGCCTGCACGTCCGGCGGTAGCTTGGACATATCGGGCATGCCGGCCATTCCACTCCCGCTCATCTTGGTGGACACCTCCCAGGTGCCGGCCTTGCCATGCGCGGCCAGTGCCGCCGGGGCCAGCAACGCGGCCGAGGCCGTTCCGATCAACGCAAGGCGGACGATGTTCATGACCAAGCCTCCCAGGGTAGAATCAATTAATGCTCGATTCGATAGGTCCGCCAGGAATGGGCCTCAAGTGAAATCGGAAAGACGGTCTCCGGCGGCGTCTTAACGATGCGGCCGCGCCGGTCGGCTACGGGCTTCGGTGGCGCTTTGGCGGCGATCAGCTTGCCAGTTTTCAGGTCCCTCAGCGTGGCGCCCTCGCCCGCCACGATCACATTCACGGCCGCAACGGCGTCGCGGAAGGATTCCACCGCTATGGTGGCGTTGTCGTAGGCGAACAGCGAAACGAGCGCCGGCGCATCGATCTGCACCGGGAAATCCGCTTGCAGGTAATGCTTGATCTGGGTCAGTACCCCTTGCGGCATCCGATAGAGATCGGCCGGATTGTCCGGAATGTTGAGGAGATAAATCGTCCCCTGCGAATAGCCGTTCATCAATAATAGCGGATTGCCCTTGGAGCCCGCCGTGCCGCGAATGATGCCCCAACTGTCGTTGGTATAGAACCGCACTTCCGGGAACAGGATGTCCGGCGATGGCTTCTTGGGATCGCCCAGGATAGTGCCGTTGCCGGAGCCGAAACCGTTGACGAAATTGTTGATGCCAATCACCCGGCCCGTCACTTCCCATTCCGCGATGTGCTTGAAGCCCTTGTCCTGCATGGCACGCAAGAACCCGCTGGTAACCACTACGCTGCCACCCGCCTTCAGCTTGGCATCGATTTTCTTGACGATGTCGGGATCGTATTTGGCTTCTTCGGTGAGGAGCACCAGCCCCGGCCCTGGCGGGAAATTCGGCGTCATCTCGATCGGAAGGCCGATATTGCCGAGATAATGCTGCAGCGAGTCCTCGCCGTCGGAATGATAGGGTTTGTAGTTCGCAATGCCGATCGGATTGCCGAGGTCGCCGAGCGCCTTGTCCACCTCTTCCAGCGAATAGCCTGCAACGCGGCCCCAGCCGAAGGTGTCGCCTTTGGCGGCCGGCTTGTAACCCTTGGCCATGACGGCCCAGTTGAAACTGGTGGGACGCTTCTCCCACATCTTGCGGTCGCCGGGATCGACCTTGTTTTGCGGATCGACCAGATCGCGCCAGTTGAACAGTGTGATTTCGCGCGCCTTGGCAAACACGGTATCCCAAAGCTGTTCGGCATAGCGGTCGACGGTGCGAACGCCGTAGGTGTCGACCCAGCCGCCGCCGTTGCCGCCCGGCAAGATGTTATCGAAATAACGGATGATCTCGTAGCTCTCATATTGCTGGAGCAACTGGTCGGTGATGTAAGGATCGCGGGTTTCGGTGCCGGTGTAGATACCGTCGAACATGTGCGGCTCTTTTTCGAGATCGAAACCGAGACCTTGAAAATGCTCGTACCAGTTCGGGTACTTGATGATCACCTTGGCGGCCGGATTGATTTTATGGGCCGGGTCGAGTACCAAAGTCTTCGCCGCTTCGCGCATTCTCTCGAGGCGATAAGCCGTCCAGCTCTTGTCGCCCTTGGCGGCGATGTCGGCGTCGCTCTTGGTGTTGTAGAAGAAGAAATCGTCGAGGATCACTTCACCAAAGTGCCTGACCGCCAGTTCGGCCGCCTTCTGGCAATCGGCGCGATCGGCGGGATTTTCGTAGTCGAAGGAGCGGAATTGGGCCGACTTCTCGCCGGACGCCAGCGTGATGCCGCCCGCGACTTGCACGCCCTTGGCCTCGAACGCCGTCTTGACCGCCTCAACCTCGGCGTCGGTGGCAAACAGGCCGCTGCGGTAAACTTCGACATAAACCTTGTCGAACTTCACTTGGCGCTGCATGCGATCATATTGGCGCGCGAACTCGGCCGGATCGGAGAGCTGCTTGGTGGTGCCGACGACAACGTAAATTGCAGTGCGGAAATTCTGGTATTTGCCGGGCGCCGCCGGCGCCAGAACACCCAAAATCAGAACAGCGAGCAACCCGCCGATAATCCCGCGCATGTTTCCTCTCCCAAGCTGCGCTCGGTATTCCGAGTCTTGGGCGTGATGGTAAGCGCTTTCAGCGCCGCGGGCGAGACGGCAAGCGGGTCTTTTCGGCGCGACGGGTGGTGTTCTCGCGAAGTTGTGCGGACGGCCCCGACGGAACCAGATGTTGCTTGCCCGGTCCGATCAAATCGGCACGGCCCATCGCCTTCAGAGCCTCGCGCAAAAGTGGCCAGTTTTCGGGATCGTGATAGCGCAGGAAGGCCTTGTGCAGGCGGCGCTGGCGCATCCCCTTCACCGCATCGACGGTCTCGGAGGCGCCGCGCCGCACCGGCTTCAGCGGATTGAATCCGGTGTGATACATCGCGGTGGAAAGCGCCATCGGCGCCGCCAGATAGGTCTGCACCTGGTCGGGCTTGTAACGGTGCTTTTTTAGCCATAGCGCCAAATTCAGCATGTCTTCGTCAGACGTGCCGGGATGGGCGGCGATGAAATACGGGATCAGAAAATAGTTCTTGCCCGCCGCTTTGGCCGCCGCATCGAACATCTCCTTGAAACGGTCATAAGCGCCGATGCCCGGCTTCATCATCTTCGCCAGCGGGCCCGCCTCGGTATGTTCCGGCGCGATCTTCAAATAGCCGCCGACGTGATGGGTGACGAGTTCTTTCACATATTCGGGGCTCTTGATCGCCAAATCATAGCGCACCCCCGAAGCCACCATCACCTTCTTGATACCGGGGATTTCGCGGGCCTTGCGATAAAGCGCGATTAGCGGGTCATGGCTGGTATTCAGGTTCTTGCAGATATCGGGGAAGACACAAGACGGCCGCCGGCACACCGCCTCGGTCGCCTTATCCTTGCACGCCATGCGATACATGTTGGCGGTCGGTCCGCCGATGTCGGAAATGACGCCGGTGAAGCCTTCGGTCTGGTCGCGCACCCGTTCGATCTCGCGCAGCACCGAGGCTTCCGAACGCGACTGGATGATGCGGCCCTCGTGTTCGGTGATCGAACAGAACGAGCAGCAGCCGAAACAGCCGCGCATGATCGTCACCGAATTCTTGATCATCTCCCAAGCGGGAATTTTGGCGCCGCCATAGGACGGATGCGGGGCCCGCGCATAGGGCAGCTCGTAAACATAATCCATTTCCTCCGTGGCCAGAGGAATTGGCGGCGCAGTCAGCCAGACGTCGCGGGTTCCGTGCCGCTGCACCAACGGCCTCGCGTTGCCCGGATTGGCTTCTTTGTGCAGCACGCGGCTGGCGCGGGCATAGGCCTCGGGGTCGGTTGACACCTGTTCGAACGACGGCATGCGTACGACGACGTTGGTACCCGGCAAGCGGCCCTCGTCAGAACTGTCGAGATCGTCGGCAGGCGCCTCGGTCCAGCCCTCCGGCAGTTTGGAGCGTGCGAACGCCACGCCGCGCACATCGGAAAAATCTTGGCTGATGCCGCCCGCGGCGATGCGATGGGTCACTTCCACCAGCGCCCGTTCGGCGTTGCCGTAGAGCAGCAGCTCGGCTTTGGCATCGAGCAAAATCGACCGGCGCACTTTGTCGGACCAATAATCGTAATGGGCGATGCGGCGCAGCGAGGCTTCTATGCCACCAAGCACCACCGGCACGCCGAAATAGGCTTCCTGGCAGCGCTGCGCATAAACGATCACGGCGCGATCGGGGCGCTTGCCGCCCTCGCCGCCCGGCGTATAGGCATCGTCGTGGCGCAGCCGCCGGTCCGAGGTGTAGCGGTTGACCATCGAATCCATGTTGCCGGCCGTGACGCCGAAATAGAGCTTCGGCCGTCCGAGGGCGCGGAACGGCTCCGCCGATTGCCAATCGGGCTGCGCAATGATGCCGATCCGGAAGCCTTGCGCTTCCAGCAGCCGCCCGATCACCGCCATGCCGAAACTGGGGTGATCGATGTAGGCATCGCCGGTGACAAGGATCACATCGCATTCGTCCCAGCCGAGCGCCGCCATTTCCGCCCGCGACATCGGCAAAAACGGCGCCGCCTTCTCCTCCCGGAATTTCCGGTAAGAAGATAAGGGCTTTGGGCGAGGCAATTGTAAGCTTAGCATAACCATGGTCCGCATGCCCATAACACGGAATACGTCATCGGTGGAAATAGCCCCCCTCAAGGGGCAGGTCGATAGAGAATTCGGAATCCCTATTTTCGCCTTGGCAGTGATGGCGACGCCGGAGGTTCGTCCTTTTCCTGCTGCAAGCTTCTGATCGCCAGCATGATGTCGAGCCAGGCGGCCATACCCTCGTCATCCTCCAACTGTTGCATGGCGACGACCTTGCCGGCAGCGACCTCGGCGGCTTTGTCGCCATAGCTTTTGATGAGCTGATTGGCGGAGCGCAGGATATCGGCTTCTTCCATGCCGGCAGTATAACACAGACTGCCGCATTGTGCGTTTCGGCCGGAAAGGTTGCAGTGACCAAGCCTGTCGCGGTAAATCCGCCAGGAACGGAAATGCCATGCCTTGGACCGAACTCGACACCGCCAGCTTGCCCGACGGCGAGGTGATGACCTTGCGCCGCAAGGGGGCGGATTTTGAGATTCGCGTTGGTCTTTACGAGCTGATGTCGAGCAAGAACGCTGGGTCGGAGCGCGCCATGGCGAAGCTTGCGGCGACCCGTCTTGGCCGCGCCGCCGGCCGCGTGCTGATTGGCGGTCTCGGCATGGGCTACACCTTGCGCGCCATGCTCGACGAAGCCGGACCGGAGACGCGCCTCACCGTCGCCGAATTGGTGCCGCAAGTGATCGCCTGGAACCGGGGCCCCCTCGCCGATCTCGCCGCCCGGCCGCTCGGCGATCCGCGCGTAAAGGTTGTCCTGGGCGATGTCGCCGACGTCATCCGCAGCCATCCCGGCGGCTTCGACATCATCCTGATGGACGTCGACAATGGGCCCGAGGCGGTGATGTTCGACCGCAACCGTCCACTTTATTCCGTGGTCGGACTATCACACCTCATGGCGGGGCTGACACCCGGCGGAGTGCTGGCGCTGTGGGCGGCCGATCCGTCGCCGGACTTCGAACGCGCCGCGACGGGCCTCCGGCTCGATCGCGCTGAGGTCGACGTCGCCGGTATCGCGCATACGATTTATCTGGCGACCCGCTGACCCCGCAGCAAAACGGGCCCTTCGTGCGAAAGGGCCCGTTCTCTCATTGCGACAGGGCTCAGCGCAGGACGAAGCCCACCAGCGCTTCCGGCGTCACCACCCGGAAGGTGAAGGATTCAGCGAGGAACAGATTCACCGTCGTGACGTTGTGGCCGTGATAGCCGATGGCAAAATCCTGGCCGACGGTCAGTTCGGCATCGCCGCCCCGCCCCGCCACCAAGAGCGCATCCTTGACCGAGTCCGAAAAGATCACGCTGCCGCCGATCTGCTTTTCGACGATATCGCGCAGCACCCCGCCAGGAATCGCATGCGCCAGGAATTTGCAGATCGCCGCATTCGCGACCAGAACGAGCGGCCCCGTGACTCCGGCCGCAATGAGCTGCAACTGAGCCTCACGCACGCCGTCGATCAGCGCATCGGCCGCCAGCGTCAGCGGTACCGTATGGCCCGCGACGACCTGATGCAATCCGGTAATGCCGGCCGGTTCCAGCCCATCGAACACGGCAGTTTCCTCAAACGCCGCAGCGGCGGTGCAGGCCTCGATCACGCTGTCGAGATTGATGTCTTTGGCGCCGCGCGCCAGATTATCGAGTTCCCAGATCGGCAGATCGAAATGGACCCGGGTTTCGACCAGCGGCAGGACCGAATGAACGCCGTAGCCGAGGTCCTTGCCAGAAGTATCCTTGACCACCTTGAGGCGCCCGTGCGGCGCGGCGGCGTAGGCGATGCCGTGCGGTCCGTCAATATCGACGAATTTGCGCCCTGATAGTTTGGCGCTCAGCGTTTCCTTGGCGGTGGTGTCGATAAGGCTCCAGCCTTCTGGGCTGATGGGAGCCAGTTCTCTGCGCAAAATATCCATGATCGTCTCCCTGTCTGCCGTTATTTCTTCAGGCTGCCGATTCCCAAACCGGAGGCAACGGCCGGTGCGGTCGTGG
>JAATGK010000255.1 GCA_015654715.1 Alphaproteobacteria bacterium | reverse complement strand
GGTGATCTACTACACCTGGAACAACCTGCTCTCGATGGCGCAGCAGGGCTACAACATGAAGAAGGAAGGCGTGCCGATCCATCTCGCCCAGAACCTGAAGCCGCCGGTGTGGCTGCGCAATCTCTTCGGCTTCGGTAAGGGCGCCGCGTGAGCCACGAAGACGCCCGCGTCGATCCGGCCGTCGCCAAAAAGCTGTTCGCCGGCGAGGTCAAGTTCGTCTGGGGGGCGCAGTCAGTCGAGGGCTTGCCGCCACAGCATCTGCCCGAGATGGCGTTTGCCGGGCGCTCCAATGTCGGCAAGTCGAGCCTGATCAATGCGCTCACCGGCCGCAAAGCGCTGGCCCGGGTGTCACAGACGCCGGGGCGCACCCGCGAGATCAACTTCTTCGATCTCGGCGGGACGTTGATGCTGGTCGACTTGCCCGGCTACGGTTACGCCAAAGCCTCCAAAGAGCTGGCCGCCGAATGGCAGAACATGATCTTCGCTTACTTGCGCGGGCGGGCGAGCTTGAAGCGGGTGATGCTCTTGATCGACGCGCGCCGCGGCGTGATGGACGTCGACGAAGCGGTGATGGACCTGCTCGACAAATCGGCGGTGTCTTATGTGATCGTCCTGACCAAGACGGACAGTCTGAAAGACGCCGACCTCGCCCTGGTGCGCGCCCAGGTCGAAGCCGCGGCCAAAAAGCATACCGCGGCCTATCCCGCCCTGTTCGCCACCTCGGCCCACAAAGCCGCAGGCCTGGAACAACTCCAATGCCACATGCTGGCGTTGGCTTAATGGCGTTCAAACGCCACGCAGGCTTTTCGCGCCACGCGGCGCGGCGGCCGGTCGGCCGCTGGATATTTGCCAACGCGTTTTCGCACCGAAAACCGGTTTCCTCTTTTCCTGAAAACGCTTTATAAGGCGCCCCGACTTCACGAGACGCGACTTATGGCTTTTTCAGACGATCTTGGGGACAAAAATCTGCGCTCGATGGCGCGCTGGCGCTCGACCGAACGCGTGCTGGTCGAAGCCCTGCCATTCATCCTGCAATACGATCAGAAGACGGTGGTGGTGAAGTTCGGCGGCAACGCCATGAGCGAGGAAAGCGCCTCCGACTTCTCCCAGGACATCGTCCTGATGAAGCAGACCGGCATGGAGCCGATCGTCGTCCACGGCGGCGGCCCCCAGATCGGCGCCATGCTGAAGAAGCTCTCCATCCCGAGCCAGTTCATCGACGGCCTGCGCGTCACCGACAAAGCGGCGATGGAAGTGGTCGAGATGGTTCTGACCGGCTCGATCAACAAGCAGATCGTGACCGGCATCAACGCGGCGGGCGGCCATGCCATCGGCCTTTCCGGCACCGACGCCAATCTGGTGGTGGCGCGCAAACTTGAGCGGATGAAGCTCGATCCCGAGACCCAAGAGTCCAAGCCGATCGATCTCGGCTTCGTCGGCGAACCCGAAAAGATCAATCCGGGAGTCTTACGCACCTTCCTCAAATCCGATCTCATCCCGGTGATCGCACCGGTCGGCGTCGGCCGTCACGGCGAGAGCTACAACATCAACGCCGATACCGTGGCGGGAGCGGTAGCAGGCACCATGCAAGCCGAACGCCTGATCCTGCTCACCGACGTCGAAGGCGTGCTCGACAAGGACGGCAAGCTGATCAGCAAACTGTCGCTCGGCGAAGCCCGCACCCTGATCGCCGACGGCACCATCTCCGGCGGCATGATCCCAAAAATCGAAACCGCCATCGAAGCGGTCGAAAGCGGCGTCTCGGCAGCGGTGATTCTCGACGGGCGCATTCCGCATGTGCTGCTCTTGGAACTCTTCACCCAGCACGGCGCCGGTACTTTAGTCACCGCCGAATGAGATGAAACGGCTCGCACCCGCGTTCGCTTTGGCCGTTGGGTTCGCGCTTACCACCTCTGCGGCCCATGCCGGGCTGACGCTGTGCAACCGCACCAGCTATGTGCTCTACGCCGCCACCGCTGCACTCACCCTGCCCGACGTCAGCGTCAAAGGCTGGACCCGGCTGATCCCGGGCGCTTGCGCCGAAGCGATCAAGGGCGATCTCACCGCCCAGCAATATTTCCTTTATGCCAAGACCAGCCGCGCCCATGCCGGCACCCCGCGCGCCTGGAGCGGCGCCACCCAGCTCTGCGTTAAGGACAAGGATTTCGCACTGCACCTGCCGTTCAACGCGCGCTGCCCGGCCGACGGCTATGAGCTGAGTTTCGCCGAAGTGACGACCCGGCACCTGCGCAGCTGGACCACGACCTTCCATGACTCGCCGGATCTGCCGACGCCCCAAGCCGCCGAACGCGCCGGACTGAAACGGCTGATCGGCGATACCGGCAGCAAGAACGCCGTCACCGACAAACAGGTGGACGCCGCGCTGAAAGCCTTCAAGGCGCGCCTGCATCTGGCCGCCGCGGCGCCAACCGCCGCCCTGTTCGACGCCCTTGAGACCGAAGCGATGAAATCGGCTGCGCCGAGCGGCTATACGCTATGCAACGACACCAGCGGCGATATCTACGCCGCGATCGGCCAGCAAATGGTCGCCCAGAGCGGGCCGGTGCTCGTGGCACGCGGTTGGTGGACGGTGGCTGGCGGAGCCTGCTCCCAATTGGTGACCGATTCGGTGGCCGGCAAAAAAATCTGGCTCCGGGTGGAGCGGGCCAAAGGCGCCGTGCTGGTGCAAGGCCCGGCGAAATTCTGCGTCACCAATATCGAGTTCGACATCCAGGGCCGGGAGCGCTGAGCCGCCCGCGGCCTCACCGAATCCGGCTTTGCCGAGACCCACGGCGGGGCGGCACCCGGCTTCACCGCCCATGTCACCGCCAGCGGATTGGCCGGAAAATAAGGCTTTCTGC
>JAATGK010000445.1 GCA_015654715.1 Alphaproteobacteria bacterium | reverse complement strand
GCTTCGCTGAGCTGGTTCTTGATCTTGCCGACGCCCGGCAGCATGCCCATCAGACCCTGCAGGCCGCCCATTTTCTTCATTTGCCCGAGCTGATCGTTGAGATCGTTCATGTCGAACGAGCCCTTCTTCAGCTTGGCCGCCAGCTTCTCGGCCTGTTCCTTGTCGACGGTCTCGGTGGCCTTTTCGACCAGCGAAACGACATCGCCCATATCAAGGATACGGCCGGCAACGCGTTCGGGATGGAACGGCTCCAAGGCATCGAGCTTCTCGCCCATGCCGAGGAATTTGATCGGGGCGCCGGTGACCGCTCGCATCGACAGCGCCGCACCGCCGCGGGCATCGCCGTCCGCCCGCGTCAAGATAATGCCGGTGAGCGGCATGCGGTCGTGGAAGGCTTTGGCGATATTGACCGCGTCCTGACCGGTCAGGCTGTCGGCGACTAGAAGGGTTTCGTGCGGATTGGTGATCTCGCGCACCGCGGCGGCTTCGGCCATTAACTGCTCGTCGACATGCTGACGGCCGGCGGTATCGAGGATGAGGACGTCGTAGCCGCCGACCCGGGCGGCGGCGAGTGCGCGCTTGGCGATGGTGAGCGGGGTCTGGCCGCCGATGATCGGCAACGTCGGCACGCCGGCCTGCTCGCCGAGAATCTTGAGCTGCTCCATGGCGGCGGGACGGGCGACGTCCAGCGAGGCCATCAAGACGCGTTTTTTCTCTTTGGTCTGGAGCAGAAGGCCGAGCTTGGCGGTGGTGGTGGTCTTGCCCGAGCCCTGGAGGCCGACCATCAGGATCGGGGCGGGCGGCGAGCCCAGCGTCAGCCCGGCGCTTTCGCTGCCGAGCATCTCGATCAGAGAATCGTGGACGATCTTGACGACTTGCTGGGCGGGCGTGACCGAACGGATCACCGCCTCGCCCTCCGCACGGGGGCGAACCTTTCTTACAAAGTCTTCGACAACGCCAAGCTCCACGTCGGCTTCAATGAGAGCCGTGCGGACTTCCTTCAGCGCCTCATCGACATCGGCTTCGGTGAGCGCACCGCGGCCGCGAAGCTTGTCGAACACGCCGCCAAGGCGGGATTGCAAAGAGTCGAACATCGAGCCTGCCGTCTTCCCTGTTCGTCATGGCCGGGCTTGACCCGGCCATCCATCCCGTCGCCGCAAAGCGCCGGAAGCCTGGATGGCCGCCTCAAGGGCGGCCATGACGGATAAGAAGAATGAACCGTCACACCACAGCACTAACGCCCCAGGGGGCGCCACGCGCTGCCTGAGGGCGATCCCAAGCCGAGCCTGGGACCGGAAAGCCTGAGCCTTCCGGAGAGGGGCGAGGTTTTACGGTGGGGTGGGAAGGGATGTCAAACTGTAAGGCATGACTTGACACGTGGAAAGTTTCGCCTTACACATCCCACTCAAGGCAGGTTAGAACTGCCAAGCATAGGTGTGGCTCAGGGTAGTGTGACAACTACCAAAGCTATGAGAGAGGTGAAAACGATGCTGAAACGCGAAGAAGATCGCGTACAAGGGATGCACACCCATGATCGGTTTTCTTGCCCACAAAGGCCTCAAAGAACTCTTTGAGACCGGGAAGAGCCCTAAAGTTCGTCCTGATTTGCAGATGCGGTGTTTGCAGATTTTGGATGCTTTGTACCACACCGAAACGCTGGACGATCTGAAGTTACCCGGCCTGCGGCTTCATCCCGATAGCCGCTTCAAGCCGGTGAGATGGCGAGTAGATGTCAATGGACCGTGGCGAATTACCTTCGAGTGGCAAGACGGCGAAGCGCGCAAAGTCGACCTCGTCCAAGACCACTGAATTGAAAATAGACCGCCGCCCGACCCATCCCGGCGAATTGTTCCGCGACATCGTCCTCAGCGAACTTGGGCTTTCGGTCAGCGAAGCGGCGCGCCAACTCGGCGTTTCGCGCCAAACCTTGCATGCCATCATCTCCGGCCGTTCGGCGGTAACTGCGGAAATGGCGCTGCGTTTCGGCCGCTTCTGCGGCAACGGGCCGGGCCTGTGGCTGCGGATGCAGCAAGCCTTCGATCTGTGGCAGGCGCATGTCGACCTCGACGACAAGCTCGACAGTATCCCAACCCATTCCGTCGCCGCGGAATAGACGCCCCAAAGACCCCAAAGCCTATTTCGCAAGCCGGATCGACTGGAACATCATCAGGACGTTGTCCCGCGCGTCTTCGTCCGCGGCAGTGACCTCGATCGCCAAGCTCTCACCGCCAGGGGCCCGGGATGCCAAGAACAGGCCGAAATAGACCGGCGCGCCACAACCGGGAAACCAGAATTGCTGCTCGTTGGCGCTGAGAACGCCCTGACGCAGCGTGCCGGGATGGCCATCCACGACCAGCGTACTTTCGGAATAGTCGGGGTGGCTTTTCTTGGTCATCATCAGACCGGCATGCGGACCGGCTTGGAAGCGGACGCAATAGGGCGACCCGATGATGTCGCCGTAAGTGAAACCGGCGCCGCGCGCTTGGCGAAGCTGCGAGCCTGGCGGGGCATAAAGGGTGAAGCTGCCGCCATCGAGTTTGACCCAACCGGGCGGCGTCGTGACGATGGCAGACGGTACCGCCACCGGCGGCGCCTTCATGCCGCTCCACGCCCAGTAGCCGATGCCCCCTGCGATGACCAGCGTCAGCAGCAGCGCGAGGAATTTTCCCGAGGCGAGAAAGCGGTTCATCGTCATCTCCCAGGTGGCGGCGGCGACCGGAAAGTCCGCAAACGGTTCCGAAAACCGCCGCTGCATGAATTTCTCGCGACAGAAGGCGAGCGTGGCGCGCAAAACCGGCGAAATGGCGGCGGCACCGACCAGTCAATTCGAATTTTATTCAATTGCGCCCGCCAAGTTTCAGTGCCTCGCAGGATTCCGCAGCTATGGTACGGCCCATGATCGACGCAATTTCCTCCGCGACTTACGGTTTGCGCCTCAGCGCCAAGCAGTTTGACAAATCTGTACAAGACGTCGTCAAGGCGAGTGCTCCCAGGGGCCGGGACGCCACCGACGAAACAGATGGCGCCGCGGACGATCTTCCCAAGGCCATCGTCGACACCCAAACCAGCGCAATATCCTACAAAGCCAACGCTGCCGTGTTCAACACGGCCAACAAAATGATCGGGACCCTCCTCGACACCATCGCCTGATCTGGGCATCTGATCCAGGCACCCGACGGGACGACATACCGCACCCGGAAAATAATTCCCCCCTCGATACCCGAAAACCCGGCGGAAAAGCAGGGCGCGCGCAATTTGAAGTAATTGCGATTAAATTCCGTATACGAACTTTTACGCGGCGACAACACCCACTAGGCAAAATCGTCCGTATGAGTACGGTCGGCAGCGCAACATCGGTGATGGCGTCGGTCGGGGCACCCCGCAGCGCCATCCAAATAGCCGTTCCAGCGATGAGTCCATCGCAGGGCGCGCCTACTGACTTCATGCTGGAAGCAGCAGTCCGGCGCGTTTCCACCCTGCTGTATATGCGCTCGCACCTGGAAGTACCGCCGGATGTGATCGACATGGGCGGCGGGCTGTTCAACGTAACGGTCTGACGCCGGACGAATGGAAGGATCGGGTTATGGTTACATCATTGGGTATTTCCCCGGCGGCAACGCAAGCGACAGCCGCTGTCTTTAATGTCGACGCCGTCGCCAAGTCGCCGGTGCAAAAGCGCGACGACGTTGTGGCGCCGATCGAAACCTCCAACGGCCGGGCGGCAAAGGCCGACATTTCGCTCCTCAAGATGGCGAGCCCGTCCCTCGGCCAAAACGTGGATCTACAGGTTTGATACCAACACCATGAGCTACGACATCGGTTATGGCGCCGCGGCAATCAAGGCTGGCGACGTGAAATACCAACAAAGCCTCGTCGACCTGCTGAAACAGGCGGCGCAAAAGCCTGAAAAGACCGACACCCAATCGGCAGCGGCGGCCAAATACGCCGATGCGCAGGTCGGTCAAAACCTCGACATCAAGGCCTGACGGAGGGGGGCAATTCACGCCCCCTTCAGGTTTTACGGGGCGGCCTTCAGCCCCAGTTTTTCCGCCAGATAGACGAACGTCAGTCCCCACAATTCCGCCGACTGTTTGTGGTTGGCCGCCGCAGCGTGACCGCCGTCGGTGTTTTCATAGAACAGAACGTCGTGACCCTGCTCTTCCATGCGCGCCGCCATTTTGCGGGCATGGACAGGCGTGACGCGGTCGTCGCTGGTCGCAGTGACGAAGAACACCGGCGGATAGCTCTTGTCCTTCGCAACGTTCTGATAGGGCGAGTATTTGCCGATATATGCGGCCGCTTTGGGATCGCTAGGATCGCCGTATTCGCCGATCCATGAGGCGCCGGCACCAATGTGCGTGTAGCGGATCATGTCGATCAGCGGCACTTGGCAGACCACCGCGCCAAGCAGCTCTGGGTGCTGAGTCATCACCGTGGACACCAGCAAACCGCCGTTGGAGCCGCCGACGATGCCAAGCTGCTTTGCGGTGGTGATCTTCTTGGCGATGAGATCGGCTGCGATAGCGGCGAAATCGTCGAACGCCTTCTGGCGATTTTCTTTCAGCGCCGCTTCGTGCCAGCCGGGACCGAATTCACCACCGCCGCGGATGTTGGCGAGCACGAAGACGCCCCCCTTCTTCACCCATAGCGCCCCGAAATTCGCCGAATAGGACGGGGTCTCCGAAATCTCGAAGCCGCCATAGCCGTAAAGGATGGTTGGCGCCGGCCCCGTCGCGCCCTTCGCCCGCACCACGAAATAAGGAACTTTGGTGCCGTCCTGGGAGGTCGCTTCATACTGCAAGGTCTCAAGACTGGCGGCATCGAAGCGCGGCGGCAGCGATTTGATCTCTTTGGGCGCGTCCTTGCCGTCATCGAAATAGAGCGTCGACGGCTTGAGGAAACTTTCGAACGACAGATAGACCTCGGGGCCGTAATCGTTGGTCGAAATGATGTGGGCCGAGCCGCCGTCCGGCAGCGGCAGTTTGTTGTCGGCCCACTTGCCGTTCGCAAAACGAAAAGCGCGGACCTCGCCGATCACGTTATTAAGGATCGACACGTAAACCGCATCGCGCCCGGTGGCGACGCTTTCAATTGAGGCGCGTGGGCCTGGGGCATAGATCGTCGTCACCAGTCCCGGATTGTCGGTGCCCATTTGGGCCAGTTCGAGTGCAACGAGCGCACCTTTGCCGATCTTGGCCTGACCTGGCGGCGTCCAATCCTCACGCAGCGTGAACAGCAGGTGCCCCTTGAACAGGCCCTGCAACTGCGCGCCCAAAGGAAACGGCAGCTTGAGACCGGTGCCGTCCGGCGTCACGCTGTAATATTCCGTTTCGAAGAAGCTTGGGGCGCGAATGATCAGCGTCTTCGCCTCATTGCCGTTGCGCAGTTCCGTCGCCGCAACGCTGACGTCGCTGTCTTTGCCTTCCAGCAGAGTCTTGGCCGCTTCGATCTTCTCGCCGCGGTGCCAGATCTTGACGATGCGCGGATAGCCGGAGCTGGTCATCGAGCCGGCGCCGAAATCAGTGCCGAACAGCACGGTATCGTCATCCACCAGGGTAACGTCGGATTTGGCCTCTTTGAGGAAGAAGCCGTCTTTCACGAACGCCTTTGTGGCCAGATCGAATTCGCGCACCACCACGGCATCGCCGCCGCCGCGCGACAACTGCACCAGGCAGCGCTTCTCGCTTGGCGCGCAGGAGCTGCCCTTCCAAACCCAGTTCTCTTTTTCGTCGGCGGCGAGCTTGTCGAGATCGATCAGCACGTCCCATGTCGGCGCCGCCTTGGCATAATCGGCGATAGTGGTACGCCGCCAGACACCTTTGGGATGCTCGGCGTCCTGCCAATAGTTGTAGACGAAGCCGTGATCGAGGCCGCCGTAAGGGATGCGGTCCTTGGCATCGAGCACCTTGAGGATGAAGTCATAGTTCTTCTGGTAGGCCGGATCGGCCTTGAGCTGCCCGAGCGACTTGGCATTCTGGTCCTTGACCCAGGCCAGAGGCCTCTCGCCGTGAATGTCTTCGAGCCAAATATAGGGGTCTTGCATAGGGCTACTCTTCTCAGCCGCCGTAGCGGCGCCAAACGCGGTGGATAGGACAAAAACGGCAAAAATCAGTGCGGCGGCGCAGCGCATCGTACTCTCCAGCCCGGGAATCCCGCCAAAATTGGAGCCTAGAGCGGTGCTGCCGTCAACCCGGCACTGGCCGAAAGCAGGGCCACCGCCTATATAGCGGCTTATGACCCCGTTCTTGAAAATGCACGGCCTGGGCAACGATTTCGCCGTCTTCGACGCGCGCAAAGCACCGCTTGCGCTCGAAGCTGCCGCTGCGCGCCGGATCGGCGACCGCCGCCGCGGGGTCGGCTGCGACCAGATCATCGTGATCGAACCTGCCCCCGAAGCCGATCAACCAGCCGACGCCTTCATGCGCATCCGCAATGCCGATGGCGACGAAGTCGAAACCTGCGGCAACGCCGCGCGCTGCGTCGCCCGCTTGCTGTTCGACGAAACCGGCAAAAATACCGTGACCCTGATGACGTTGGCGGGGCCTCTCATTTGCACCGATAGCGGCCGTGGGCTGATCACCGTCGATATGGGCAAACCCGAATTGGAGTGGGATCGTATCCCGCTCGCCCGTGCGGTGGACACCAATCTGTTCGCTCTCGACGTCGACGGAGCGACCTATAATTGCGCCGCGGTGTCGATGGGTAATCCCCATTGCATCCTGTTCGTCGACGATGCCGAGGCCGCGCCGGTCACCACCTTAGGTCCGCGCCTCGAAACCCATCCGATGTTCCCAAAGCGCACCAATGTCGAATTCGTCACGGTGCGCGACGGCGGACACATGCGGATGCGGGTCTGGGAACGCGGCGCCGGGATCACCGAAGCCTGTGGTTCGGGCACCTGCGCCAGCGTCGTCGCCGCCCATCGCCGCGGCCTGACCGGCGCCAAGGTCGAAGTCACCCTCGACGGCGGGCTCCTCGCCATCACGCTGCAGAGCGGCCACGTCTTGATGACCGGCCCGACAGCGCTGGCCTATCGCGGCGAGATCGCGTTGTAAGGATGAAACCGACACCCACATCCTTCGAGACGCTCGCTGCGCTCGCTCCTCAGGATGAGGACGTGACCGGTAGCACCACCCCTCTTCCTAAGGAGGCGCATAGCACCGCCTCGAAGGCTCCTCATCCTGAGGAGGCGCGTAGCGCCGTCTCGAAGGATGCGGCATCGTCGGGACCGACGATCATCACTTTCGGCTGCCGGCTCAACGCGTATGAGTCAGAGGCGATCCGGGAACGTACCGCCGGTCTCGACAACACCGTGGTGGTGAACACTTGCGCGGTGACGGCCGAAGCCGTGCGCCAATCGCGCCAGCAAATCCGCAAAATCCGCCGCGAACGGCCGGAGGCGCGCATTATCGTCACCGGTTGTGCCGCCCAGACCGATCCCGATGGCTACGCTAACATGCCCGAGGTCGATTTCGTGCTCGGCAACGCCGATAAGCTCGATCCCAAAAGCTATGCGCTGGGCATACCCGAGCGAGTGCGCGTCAACGACATTATGTCGGTCAAGGAAACTGCCGCTCAGTTCGTCGAATGTTTCGAGATCCGCGCCCGCGCCTTCCTTCAGGTCCAGAACGGCTGCGATCACCGCTGCACCTTCTGCATCATCCCGTTCGGCCGCGGCAATTCGCGCTCGGTCGGTATGGGCGCGGTGGTGGAAGAGGCCCGCCGCCTTACCGCGAGCGGCTATGGCGAGATCGTGCTGACCGGCGTCGACCTGACCAGTTATGGCCACGACCTGCCCGGTACGCCGTCGCTTGGCGTTTTGGTGCGCAAGATTCTGAAACTGGTGCCGGAGCTGCCGCGCCTGCGCATCTCCTCGATCGATTCCATCGAGGCCGATGACGAGTTCATGGCCGCCATCGCCGAGGAAGAGCGGTTGATGCCGCATTTCCACCTTTCGGCTCAATCCGGCGACGACATGATCCTCAAGCGGATGAAACGCCGCCATAGCCGCGCCGACACCATCCGCTTCTGTGACGATGTGCGCCGGCTACGGCCGGACGCCGCATTTGGGGCGGATTTGATCGCTGGCTTTCCGACTGAAACCGAAGAAATGTTAGACAACACCTTGAAGCTGGTGGATGAAGCGGGACTCTCGATGCTTCATGTCTTCCCCTTCAGCCCGCGCCAAGGCACCCCGGCCGCAAGAATGCCGCAGCTGCCGCGCACCGCCGTCAAGGATCGCGCCGCGCGCCTGCGGGCCAAGGGCGTTGACGCCTTGCAACACCACTATTCGACGCTGATCGGCCGCGACGAGACCCTATTGGTCGAAAAGCCCGGCCTCGGGCGCACGGCTTCGTTCGTTCCGGTTGCCTTTACGGGCGAAGCCCCCGATACCTCCGGGCCGGATTTCATCCGCGTGCGCATTACCGGCGCCGCCAGCGATCATCTCACCGGAGACATTCTTTCATGAGGCAATTCGGCGAAGCCGCTCCCCCGCCGGGCTTTTTCGAAAAGCTTCGGGTGGGCCTTGCCAAAAGCGCCGGCGCGCTCGGCCTCGACGCCCTGGTCAAGAAGAAGATCGATGACGTCTCGCTGGCCGAGCTGGAAGCAGCCTTGATCCGGGCCGATCTCGGCGCGGCCGAGGCCAAATCCATCACCGCCGTGGTGGCCAAAGGCCGCTACGACCAGGACGTCGCAACCTACGATTTGCGCCGCATCATCGCCGACGAGATCGCGAAAATCCTGGAGCCTGTTGCCAAACCGCTGGCGATCGATCCGGCGATCAAGCCGTTCGTGATCCTGGTGGCGGGTGTCAACGGCACCGGCAAGACCACGACCATCGGCAAGATTGCTGCCAAGCTGACGCGCGAAGGCAAGAAGGTTGTGCTCGCCGCCGGCGATACCTTCCGCGCCGCCGCCATCGAGCAGCTCCAGGTTTGGGGCGAACGGGCGGGCGCCGAAGTGGTCTCGCGCGCCGCCGGTGGCGATGCGGCGGGGCTTTGCTTCGATGCTTATACCCGCGCGCGCCAAGCCGGCGCCGATGTCTTGTTGATCGACACCGCCGGGCGGCTGCAAAACAAAGCCGGGCTGCTGACCGAGCTTGAAAAAATCGTGAGCGTTCTCAAGAAGCAGGACCCCGCGGCACCGCACGGCACACTTTTGATCCTGGATGC
>JAATGK010000451.1 GCA_015654715.1 Alphaproteobacteria bacterium | reverse complement strand
TCGGGCAGGTGGCGGCGCAGTTCATGATGGTGTGGCAGCGATAGAGCCGGAACGGATCTTCCAAATCGTCGAGGCGCTCGCCGGTCATTTCATCGCGGCTATCGGCGATCCAGCGGTACGACTGGAGCAGCGCCGCCGGGCCGAGATAGCGGTCCGAATTCCACCAATAGCTCGGGCACGCCGTAGAACACGAGGCGCACAGGATGCACTCGTACAGCCCATCCAGCTTGGCGCGTTCTTCCGGCGATTGCTGCCATTCGGTTTCGGGCTCGGCCGTCTTGGTCTGCAGGTACGGCTTAATGGAAGCGTGCTGGGCATAGAAATGGGTCAGGTCCGCCACCAGATCCTTCACCACCGGCATATGCGGCAGCGGGAAAATCTTCGCCGGGCCCGAAATGTCGGTGATCGCCTTGGTGCAGGCCAGCGTGTTGACACCGGCAATGTTCATCGCGCAGGAGCCGCAAACGCCTTCGCGGCAGGAGCGGCGGAAGGTCAGGGTCGGGTCGATCTCGTTCTTGATCTTGATCAGCGCATCGAGGACCATCGGCCCGCAAGTGGACAGGTCAACCTCGTAGGTGTCGATGCGCGGGTTGCCACCGTCCGCCGGGTCGTAACGGTAGATTTTGAATTCCTTGACCTGTTTGGCCTTCTTGCCGTTCGCCGCCTTGGGCCCTTCCCAGGTCTTGCCTTTGACGGGCTTGGAGCCTTTCGGCAGCACGAACTGAACCATCTGATTCTCCGAAGGAAACGGCAGGCTCCCTGCTTACCAAAGCCCGGCGGCGGCTGCAATGTTGTCGCAGTGGAGAGTGGGCTAAATCACGCCCAATCGCTTCCCCACGACTTCGAACTTCTCCAGCGCGAAGGCGATTTGTTCGTCGGTCAGCGTCGCGCACATTTGGATGCGCAGACGGGCGGTGCCTTCGGGGACCACCGGATAGCCAAAGCCGGTGATGAAGATGCCTTCGTTCAAGAGCTCCTGGCTCATTTTGATGGCAAAGGCGGTGTCGCCGACGATGATCGGCACGATGGCGCTGTCGCCCTCCAGCGGTTTGAAGCCGAGTTCTTTCAAGCCGTGCCGCATCGTCTTGGCCAGTTCGTGCAGCCGCGTCACGCGCTCAGGCTCGCGCTCCAGGATTTCGATCGCCTTCTTGGCGCTGGCCGCAATCGTTGCCGGCAGCGCGTTGGAGAAAAGCTGCGGCCGCGAGACCTGGCTCAAATACTTCACCAGCGCTTCCGAGCCCGCCACATAACCGCCTGCCGCACCGCCCAGCGCTTTCCCCAACGTGCCGGTGATGATCGCGATCTGGCTTTCAACACCCCAGTGTTCCGCGGTGCCACGGCCGTGCTTTCCCATCACGCCGGTGCCGTGGCTGTCGTCGAGGATCACGCTGGCGTTGTAGCGCTTGGCGAGGTGGACGATGTCGGGCAGTTTGGCGAGGTCGCCTTCCATCGAGAAGACGCCGTCGGTGACGATGAAGATGCGCCGCGCCTCGCGCACTTCGGCCAGCTTGTCGCGCAAATCGTCCATATCGGAATGGCGGTAAACGAGGCGCTTGGCCTTGGAAACGCGGCAGCCGTCGATCAGCGAGGCATGGTTGAGCGCGTCGGAGACGATGGCATCGCCCTCGCCCGCCACCGCCGGGATCAAGCCCGTGTTGGCCGCCCAGCATGAGACATAGGTCAGCGCTGCATGGGTGCGCGACAGCCGCGCCAGGCTCTGCTCGATCTCCTGATGGATCGCAAAGGTACCGCAGATAAAGCGCACCGACGCCGTGCCGGCACCGTATTTATCAAGTGCCGCTTTGCCCGCCGCGATCACTTCGGGATGGTCCGCGAGCCCGAGATAATTGTTGGACGACAGCACCAGGATGCGGCCCGCCTTCTCGGCCATGCCGACTTCGGTATCCATCGGACCGGTGATGTGGCGGAAGCTTTTCAGCGTCCCCGCTTTCGCCATCGCCGCCAGATCCGCGTTCAGAGAGTCGTCCAACGCCTCAGTCATAGCTCGCTCCAATCCAGCACGACCTTGCCCGACCTGCCGGAGCGCATCACGTCGAAGCCCTCCTGGAAGTCCTTGTAGGAGTAGCGATGCGTGATGACGGGCGCGATATCCATGCCCGATTGAATCATGCTGGTTAGTTTGTACCACGTTTCACCGAACATGCGCCCGTAGATACCGCGGATGGTCAGACCCTTCATCACCACCGTATTCCAGTCGATGGCGGTGTCGCCGGTCTGCAGGCCGAGCATGGCGATCTTGCCGCCGTTGGCCATCGTCGTCAGCATCTGGCGGAAACCGGCCGGATTGCCGCTCATTTCGAGGCCGACGTCGAAGCCTTCCTGCATGCCGAGCCCGGCCATCACCTCTTTCAGATTCTCGGTCGCAACATTGACCGCGGCGGTGGCGCCGAGCTTTTTGGCCAGGCCCAGCCGGTAATCGTTGACGTCGGTAATGACCACGTAGCGCGCACCCGCCTTGATCGCCATCGGCACGGCCGCGATGCCGATCGGACCGGCGCCGGTAATCAGCACATCCTCGCCGACGAGGTCGAACGCCAGCGCGGTGTGGGCGGCGTTGCCGAGCGGATCGTAGATGGCATAAATTTCTTCCGGCACTTTCTCGCTGCAATGCCAAAGGTTCAGCGCCGGAACCGCGACGAATTCGGCAAAGGCGCCGTTGCGGTTGACCCCGACGCCGAGCGTGTTGGCGCACAGATGCCGCCGCCCGGCCTGACAGTTGCGGCAATGACCGCATATGATGTGGCCGTCTGCGCTGACCAGTTCGCCGACCTTGTGGCCGTACACTTTCGAACCGACGGCGGCGATGCGGCCAACGAATTCATGGC
>JAATGK010000023.1 GCA_015654715.1 Alphaproteobacteria bacterium | reverse complement strand
GTGGTCAGATCGATGGTCATCGAACCGGCCAGCGAGTAGGCCACGACCAGCATCGGCGACGCCAGATAATTGGCCCGCACCTGCTGATGCACGCGGCCTTCGAAATTGCGGTTGCCGGAAAGCACCGACGCCACCGCCAGATCGTTCGCCGTGATCGCTTTCGCCACCGGCTCCGGCAGCGGCCCGGAATTGCCGATGCAGGTGGTGCAGCCGTAACCGACGAGATTGAAGCCGAGCTTGTCGAGGAATTTGTCGACCCCGGCTTTGGCCAGATATTCGGTCACCATTTGGCTGCCCGGCGCCAGCGAGGTCTTCACCCACGGCTTCACCTTGAGGCCCAGCTCCACCGCCTTCTTGGCGACCAGACCGGCACCAATCATCACACTCGGATTAGAGGGGTTGGTGCAGGAGGTGATCGCCGCGATCACCACGTCGCCGTGACCGAGGGTATATTTCGCGCCCTCCACCGCCACGCGCGGCTCGTCGGGGCTTTTCTTGTAGCGGGTGGTGAGCGCAGCCGCGAACTCCGCCGCGGCGTTGACCAGCGGCACGCGATCCTGCGGCCGCGCCGGACCGGCCAAGCTCGACACCACCAGCCCGAGATCGAGTTCGAGCGTTACCGTGAACACCGGCTCTTCGCTTTTGGCGCTGCGGAACAAGCCTTGCGCCTTGGCGTATTTCTCGACCAGCGCCACCGTCGAAGGTTTGCGAGCGGTGTTCTTCAGATAGCGCAGCGTCTCCACATCGATCGGGAAGAAGCCACAGGTGGCGCCGTATTCGGGCGCCATATTGGCGATGGTGGCACGATCTTCGAGGCTGAGCTCATCGAGACCGGGCCCGTAGAATTCGACGAACTTGCCGACCACGCCTTGCTTCCTCAGCATCTGCGTCACGGTCAGCACCAGATCGGTGGCAGTAGTGCCTTCCGGCAATTTGCCGGTGAGGCGGAAGCCGACGACTTCCGGGATCAGCATCGAGATCGGCTGGCCCAGCATCGCCGCTTCGGCTTCGATACCGCCGACGCCCCAGCCGAGCACGCTGAGACCGTTGATCATGGTGGTGTGGCTATCGGTGCCGACCAGCGTGTCGGGGAAAGCGTACGTGACGGCATTGCCGCGCTTGTCCTGGCCTTTGCGGGTCCACACCGTCTGCGCCAGATATTCGAGATTGACCTGATGGCAGATGCCGGTGCCCGGCGGCACGACGCGGAAATTGGCGAATGCCTGCTGGCCCCAGCGCAGGAAGGCATAGCGCTCGCGATTGCGCTCGTATTCGATCGTCACGTTCTGCTTGAAGGCGGTCCGAAGCCCGAAATTGTCGACCATCACCGAATGGTCGATGACGAGATCGACTTCGGCCAGCGGATTGATCTTGGCCGGATCGCCGCCGAGCGCCTGCATCGCATCGCGCATCGCCGCAAGATCGACCACGGCGGGCACACCCGTCAGATCCTGCATCAAGACGCGCGCCGGACGGAAAGCGATTTCGCGATCCGACTTCTTGTCCTTCAGCCAAGCGGCGACGGCCTTGATGTCGGCGGCCGTGACGGTCTTGCCGTCTTCATGGCGGAGCAGGTTCTCAAGCAGAACCTTCATCGCAAAGGGCAGCCGGGAGATGCCCTTAAGGCCGCCTTTCTCCGCTGCAGGAAGGCTGTAATAGACATAGGTCTTGCCGCCCACCGAAAGCGTCCGGCGGGATTTGAAGGAATCGAGGCTGGTCTTCACGAGCGCGCCCTTGAAATGGAGTGGAAGCGTCCTCGGTTTAGTTGAATTCTAAAGGAATTCCAAGAGAGCCGACGCGGCGCCCGCTGCGCAAGCACAGGATTCCTGGGACGACTCGCGCCTTCGGCGGGCGCACGGCCAAAGTGGAAAGCCTTGTCAGGGCGATGACTGCATTGCCACAGGCGTATCGGGCCAGCTTTCCGCCTGCGAATCGATCGAACGCGCCTTGACGGCCGTCATCGGGAAAAATTCACTCATGGATTGAAGGCTTTAGCTTCATAGGCCAGTCCGCGGCGGCGGCGGCGCCATTCGCCGCAGGGAACGCCCACAAACCGGGCAACCGTCGCACGCGGACCGTGCAGGGCATAAAATAGCCCGATTTGCTTTGATACTGAACGGATGTGAGGGGAAGGCGTGCGGGGTGCGCGACCCGAACGAGTAATGAACCTGATGCGGGCGTTCGCTCTCCTATTCGGCGCGGTACTCTGTTGCGCGTCTGCGACGCAGGCGCAAGCGGCGATGTATGATCGCTCCCCGCGCTTCAACGACATCAACCCCGGGACCTTTCAGGCCGGAGACCGCCGCTTCTCGCTTGACCGCTATCAGAACGCCTTCTTGATGCGCTTCGCCGGCCAGCCCGAGATTTTCGTGCTCTATGCCAATTACGGCGCCATGGGCAGCCGGGTGCTGCAATACGATTCGGGCGCCATCGCCATTCAGGTCGCCGGCTGGGGCGGCATGACGATTTATACCGACGACCACCCCGAAGGCCTGCCGACATCCCGTGTCGGCGATTCGTCGGCGCCGGTGTTGCCCGCCATCTCGATGTCGCAGATCCAGAGCGCGGCCGACGACGAGAGCGGCCACCTTGCTTATGCGCGCGGACTCAAGATCAATTTCTCCACCGACCAGAATGCGGTGGCCGAAAGCAATGTGCGCTCGCTGGCGTTCGATACCATGGAAAACGCGGCGCGCGGCATCGACCGCTTCACGGCCAATCCCGCCGCCAAGGGCGTTTTCGCTCAGCGCGTCTCTGCCGTGCGCATCGTGGTCAGCGACAAACCCTATATCAAGATCGAAAGTCGGGTGCTGATCGTCACTTTCAACCCGCGCACCGGTTATTTCGGCCGCGCTTCGTCGAACGCCATCAGCTTCGCGCTGGGCAAGCTGTTCGGCATGCCGTCGAATTAAAGCCCGAACCCGTCCGCGGCCATTTCGAAGGTTTCGAAACGGAACCCCGGCGCTACCGTGCAACCGACCAGGGTGTAATCCCCGAGCGGCCGTGCCGCCTGCCAGGCATGGGCGGGAACCACAATTTGCGGCCGTTCGCCGAATTCGATCGAAGCGCCCAGCACATGATACGCCGCCTCTCCGCCCTCCGTCTTGATCGTCAGTTCCAGCGGACTGCCGCGGTAAAAGTGCCAGATCTCGACCGCGTCGATCCGGTGGGCGCGCGACACCTCTCCCGCCTTGAGCAGGTAATAAATAGCGGTGGACTGGGCCCGGCCGTTTACTTCGGCCTGGTCCACGAACATCTGGCGGTAATAGCCGCCTTCGGGATGCGGCTTCAGCCCGAGAATTTCGATGAGGCGGTCGGCTTCACTCGTCATAATCTTCGCTTCGCTCACGGGAATATCTCCGGGGCCGACGGCGTCGGACGCGGCGCGCCGCGCGCCATCAGCGCTTTGATGCCTGCCGCCACCGACTGGGCATCGGCAAGGCCGTCATGGGTGTGGCCGTCGAACGCCACCCCCGCCGCCGGCCCGACATCGCAGGCGTGAAGCCCGCGAATATCGATGCCGTTGTCGATCAGCCAGCCGCGGATGTCCACCACCGGCGGCAGCGCCGGAACTGTTTTGAGTCCATACAATCTGATGTTGTCCCGCAGCACCAGATCGTCGCGCCCGAAAGCGATGATCGGCAGCGGCCCGGCGAAGGCGACGAAACCGGCGAGCGCTTCCTCGAAGTCAACACCACGCTCGGACAGGATCCCATTGGTGATCCCGGTCAACTTCTCCAAATAGCCCGACAACACCGGGTTCACCCGCGGGCGAACCACGCAATCGAATTTCTCAAGGGTGGAAAAGTCGGCGGTGACTTTCACCGCGCCGATCTGAACGACCTCCTTAAACTCCCCTGGCGTCAGCCATTTTCCCGCCATGGAACCATCCCAGGCGGTGAACTCGAGGTCGTAGACCACGGCGTAAGGAACCCGTGGATGCGAAGGAATTGTCATATTGACCCGCCGAATCAGGGTAATGGCCCTGTTAAGACATTATTAATAATCCACACCCACGCTAGCGC
>JAATGK010000405.1 GCA_015654715.1 Alphaproteobacteria bacterium | reverse complement strand
TCCTTGATATGGTCGGTGATGCCGAAAATTTCTTGGATCAGCACCAGCCCGCCGCGCCGGACGCCGCTGGGTTCGACATGATAGACGCCGACGTTGGCCCCGTCGGACATCGTCATCGGAATGATTTTGCCTAGCATGGTGGCTGCCTTGGAATCTCGCCGCGAAGTTCACAAGGGATCGCTGATCGCGTCAATTGCGGCGCGGCAAATTGAAGGCACTTTACTCTACGGAGGCTTGTCAGATATTGAACCGGAAGTGCATCACGTCGCCGTCTTGGACGACATAGTCTTTGCCTTCCAAGCGGAATTTTCCCGCTTCGCGCGCGCCCGCTTCGCCGCCCCCCGCCACGTAATCGGCATAGGCGATGGTCTCGGCGCGGATGAATCCGGCTTCGAAATCGGTATGGATGACACCTGCCGCTTGCGGGGCGCGGGCGCCGTTCGCCACCGTCCAGGCTTTGGCTTCTTTTGGCCCGGCGGTGAAGAATGTAATCAACCCCAACAAATCGTACCCGGCGCGGATCAGCCGGTTGAGGCCGGGCTCTTTCAAATCCAGGCTGGCGAGAAATTCCGTCCGCTCTTCCGCCGCCAGTTGCGCCACTTCTTCTTCGATACGAGCCGAGATCACGATGGCACCGGCGCCTTGGCGCTTGGCCATTTCCTCAGCCGCGCGCGTAAATGCGTTGCCGGTGGCGGCCGAGGCCTCATCGACATTGCAGGCGTACAGCACCGGCTTGGCGGTCAGAAGCTGCAATTGGCGGAAGGGCTCCTTCTCGTCCGCCGTCAGTACGGCCTCCCGAGCCGGTTTGCCCGCGCGTAGAAGGTCCACTGCCTTCATCATCAGGGCGAGTTGTTCCTTGGCTTCCTTCTCGCCGGAATGGGCGCGCTTTTCGAGCGGCCTGATACGCTTTTCCATGCTGTCGAGGTCGGCCAGCATCAGCTCGGTTTCGACGGTATCGGCATCGCTGACCGGATCGATGCGGTTCTCGACATGGGTGATGTCGCCGTCTTCGAAGCAGCGCAGCACATGCACGATGGCGTCCACCTCGCGGATGTTGGCGAGGAATTGGTTGCCGAGGCCTTCGCCTTTGCTGGCGCCGCGCACCAGTCCGGCGATGTCGACGAAGGTGATGCGGGTCGGCACGATCTGGGCGGAACTGGCGATTTTTGCCAGCGTATCGAGGCGCGCGTCCGGCACCGCCACGTCGCCGACATTGGGCTCGATGGTGCAGAAGGGATAATTGGCGGCCTGGGCCGCCGCAGTCTGCGTCAGCGCATTGAAAAGGGTCGATTTGCCGACATTGGGCAACCCGACGATGCCGCACTTGAAACCCATCTGTTCTATTCCGGTTTGGGCCCGAGCGCTTTCGGCCCGGGTGCTGGTTTGTGTTCTGGCGGGTGCAGGATCAGCGCCACTTGGTTCATGAAGCCGATCATGTCCTGCTCGGCGAAATGCGGCGCGGCGGTGGCGATCGCCGACAGCGTCGGCACCAGCCAGTCCTCGTCGCTCTTGGCGAAATTGGCCAGCACATGGCCGACGACGCGGTCGCTGCTGGCGGGATGGCCGACGCCGATGCGGACGCGATGATAATCGGGGCCGAGGGTGGCGGTGATTGAGCGTAGGCCGTTGTGTCCGGCATCGCCGCCGCCGGTCTTGGCCTTCAGCTTGCCGGCGGCAAGGTCGATCTCGTCATGGATGACGACGAGCGCAGAGGGCAATAACTTCAAGAACCGCGCCGCGGCGCCGACCGAGGCCCCGGACTCGTTCATATAGGTCATCGGCTTGAGCAGGAACGTCTTGCGCCGGCCGAGCTTGCCTTCCGCGATCTGGCCTTGGAACTTGGCCCGCCAGGGTCCGAAATCGTAGCTCTCGTGGAGGGTATCGACCGCCATGAAGCCGACGTTGTGGCGGTTCTTGGCATATTGCGCCCCGGGGTTGCCGAGGCCAGCAATGAGAAGCGGCGCATCCGCCATGAAACGATGACCCCCCAACACAAAGCGCGGCGACACCTTGCGGTGCGCCGCGCCCGCAGAACTTGCGTAGAATTACTTCTTTTTCGGAGCTTCGGCAGCAGCCGGGGTTTTGCCACCAGCTGGCGCCTTGCCACCTGCAGCCGGAGCCTTGCCGCCAGCGGCCGGGGCCTTGGCGCCCGCGGCAGGAGCAGCACCAGCCGCCGGCGCAGCGCCCGCAGCCGGAGTGGCGGCCGTCTCTTCGGCAGCCGGAGCAGCAGCAGCAGCAGCGGCTGCGGCAGCAGCAGCGCGGGCTT
>JAATGK010000475.1 GCA_015654715.1 Alphaproteobacteria bacterium | reverse complement strand
GTGCGACCGCGGGCTGGTCCAACGCTACGAAGGTCAGCACTTCGGTTTTATCCCTTACGGCGATAGCGGGCGGCTGCCACAAGATCGCCGCCAGCGCCACCACATGCAGTGCCGAGACCATGAGCACTGCAGGGAGGCGTCGGAGCCAGCGATACCGGCCAGCCGTCATGACGGGCCGCCGCTGACGTTTACGCCATAGATTGGCGTAAACGTCACTTGCGGTTCGCCGTTATGCTCGAAGGGCACGCGGCGGATCGAAACGCCGTAAAGGCGGCTCAGGCTTTCCTCGCGCAAAATATCCTGCGCTTTGCCGGACGCGTATTCGCGCTCGCCCAGCATCAGCAGCACGTCGTCGGCAGCAGCCAAGGCTTGGGCCGGGTTGTGGGTGGTGAAGATCACCGTATAGCCGAAATTTCCCGACAGTCGGCCGATCCATTCCAGGATCAGCGACTGGTTTTTCATATCGAGCGCCGATGTCGGCTCGTCCATCACGATAGTATCGGCTTTGGCCACCAGGGCGCGGGCGAGGATCACCAACTGGCGCTGGCCGCCGGACAATTCGCCGAACGGCCGCTCGGCGAAGTCGGCCATGCCGAGGCGATCGAGCGCCGTCCACGCTTCGGCGATATCGTGTTTGACGGGCTGCGCGAAAAATCCGATCGATTTGGCGCGCCCCATCAGAACCATATCAAGCACGCTGTAGTCGAAGGCGACCTGGAATATCTGCGGCACGAACGCGATCTGTCCCTTACACCGCACACTGCCCGCGGCTGGATGCAATGTACCGAGGAGACATTTCAGAAGCGTCGTCTTCCCGCAGCCATTGGGGCCGAGGATGGCAAACACGCTGCCCGCACCGATGGCGACATCGTAGTCGCGGAAGATCCAGTTGCGGCCGTCATAGCTGTGGCCAAGCCCGGACAAGGCGATGCCGTCAGTCATTGCTCCACCCTTTGCCCTTCAACTTCCAGAAGATCACCGCGAAGGCGGGTGTGCCGATAATGGCGGTCAGAAGTCCGATGGGAATTTCGTCGACCGCCACCGAACGGGCGATGTCGTCCATGGCGAGGAGGTAGAGCCCGCCGAGCAGGGCAGAGGCGGGCAGCAATTTGGCGTGGTTGGGGCCGACGGCCATACGGGCGATGTGAGGAACGACCAGGCCCACCCAACCGACGCCGCCGCTGACCGAAACCTGTGCCGCCACCAACAGCGACACCAGTGCGACCACGGTCCAGCGCAGGCGCTCGATGTGAATCCCCAATGCTTCGGCGTCGGTATCGCCGAGCGAAAGCAGGTTGATCCGCCAGCGCAAGGCCAGCAGTACCGTTCCGGCCAAAAGGAAATTCAGCGCGACGATGCCGAATTTATCGGCGTTGGCATCAGCGAAGCTGCCCAGCAGCCAATAGATGATCGACGGCAGCTTGGTCTGTGGATCGGCGAAGTACTGGGCCGTGCCGACCAGGGCGCTGAAGAAGGAACCAATGATGATCCCCGCCAGCACCAGAGCAACGACGGCGCGGTTCTGCGCTAGCCGGGTCAATAGGAAGGCGGCGGCAAGCGCCGCGACGCCAAAGGCAAACGCCATGGCGACCATGCCGGTCATCGACCATCCAAAGATGATCGCCAAAACCCCGCCAAACGAGGCGCCCGCCGAGACGCCGCAGACTTCGGGGCCGACCAGTGGATTGCGGAAAACGCCCTGTAACGCGGCGCCGGCCATGGCCAGACTCATGCCGCAAAGGACCACCAGGAGTACTCGCGGCAGGCGTACGATCTCGACGATGACCAGCGGAACGTTGTCGTAGTCGATTGGATCGAGGAATGGACGATGCGAGAAGAGAATCTGCAGGATCTGGGTTGCCGGCACGGGATAACGCCCGATCGTCAGCGACCATAAAGCTGCAACAGCCAGCACCAGCGACAAGCCAGGAATGAGAATGTTCCGGCCATACGGCCGCAAGGCATGTGCTTCAGCAGAAGGCATCGATTCCGCGGCAAACATTACGCAGAAGGCGGAGCAACTAACATGCCACCGTGCTTCGGGCGCGAACGTCGAGGAAAGTTCGCGCTCGTACAGTTATGCGGGCGGAATCGTACGCATGCGAACGAAAGTGCTGTGAATCCGGTGGCACACGCCTTGCTACTCGTGACCTGACGGAAATCTTGTTTGGAGAAATTTTGTGGTCAGGTTGCGGACGCGTTTATTGCAGCAGGGAGTTGT
>JAATGK010000198.1 GCA_015654715.1 Alphaproteobacteria bacterium | reverse complement strand
GGTGCTGGTCGGGGCGGTGCCGCCGTTGATGCTGAAGACGGCCGCCAATCCCGAAGGCACCCCCAAAGCGGCGTTCGACGGCATTCGTAGCGGCGTCGCCGGTAACGCGGCGCAGTTCTATTGGGACCTCAGCCTGCCGTTCTATGGTTTCAATCGCGACGGGGCGCATATTTCAGAAGGCCTGCGCGGCTCGTTCTGGACTCAGAGCATGATGGCCGGGATCAAAGGCGCTTATGACTGCGTGCGCGAATTCTCGGAAGTCGACTACACCGACGATCTGCGCAAGATCGACGTGCCGACGCTGTTCATCCATGGCGACGACGACCAGATCGTGCCGATCGGTGCTGCGGCCCTCAAGGCCCACAAAATCGTCAAGGGATCGGAGCTGAGGGTCTATCCGGGGGCGCCGCACGGCCTCGCCCAGACCCAGCCCGAGCGCTTCAACAACGACGTCCTGGCGTTCATTGAGGGCGCGGTCAGAATGTCGGCTGCCGGGGCTTGAAGGCCGGCGAGATCACCACAGTGAGGAGAAACACCACCGCGAGCAGCACCACGAAGATCATGGCGTTGCGCTGCAGGTAATACCCCGGGCTTTGGATCAGGCTGTAGACCAGCATGCCGGAGGCGAAGATGTTGACACGTGTCGCCCAGCGCGCGCCGAACCAAAGCCCGGCGCCGCTGACGATGAGCAGGCCGGCTGTGGTGAATTCCGCCGTCAGGTGCATGGCGATTTCCCACGGCTTGGTCGTCATTTCGGGAATGGCACCGGTGGCCCAGGAAAAAGACCACAACGCCAGCATCGCAATGCCCATGGTGACCGAATAGACCGAGACGACTGGCTTCATCAGCGTTTCCCGCGAATGGATTGCCAGGCAGCGATCACGTTTGCCGGTCGCATGCCAGCGGGGGTGGAAATGACGCCCGGTTGTGGCGCAAACAAGGCTGCTTTGCGTACAATTTGCGCAGATAATTGGGATTTATTCCGCCCTTGCGAGCCGCTTGCCCGATCTGTCCCGATCCGGAGCATTACAGACGTCGTCAGGCGCCCACCGCGTGCCGGCCGGCGCCGCAATTGCCGCAAATCCATTCACGATGAATCAAACGATACGCGTTGCGCGCGTTTTATCCGGCGGTGTGCAAAGCACGCCGGGCGGATTTCGTCGTTTTGGTGAAACCGTGAAATGCTTTAGGCGCTGCCGCGGGCGATCAGATAATTCGCCAATTGGCGATCGGGCCCGTCGATGTGCGCGAAAAGCAGCTTCTGCATAACGCCGAGGTTTCGCATCGTCACCGGATCGCTCACGCCGTTGTTCAGCGCATCGCCAACCAGGGTGGTCAGCTTCAGGCGCAGATTGCGGTGGTGGAATTTCTCGTCTTCGATGGCGGGATAAGCCGTCTGCACCATCAACTCTTCTTCGTGTTCGAAGTGCTCGTTGGTGAGCGCCAGCGCCTTTTCGACGATGGCCTTGGCCCGTTGGTGGGCATCTTCCTTTTTCATGGCCGCGGCGAACTCAACGAACAGCGCGGCGAGCTGGCGGTGTTCGTTGTCCATTGTGTCCACGCCGAGCACGAGCGCGTCGCCGTATCGATCCATGTTTCACTCCCACCAAAGGTTCTTGTCGAAGCTAAGGTTAAGCGCACCCGATTGCGCCGGGCTTACCGCTTGGGCGGACCGCTTTCCGCCGCCGGCGTCACAAACCGCGGAACGGCGCGCGGTGTTGAATCAACTTTAGGCGGGGCGTTAACCGGGGCCTTACCCCATTCCCAAACTTAGGAGGTGTTGCGCCAGCGCCAAGTCTTGACCGGCGATGTGGGAGAAGAACAGCGCACGCAAGAGGTCACAGTTCTCGGTGAGGACTTCCGGATTGTGGTTGCCGGCGAGCGCATCGTCCATCAGCGCGGTAACCGTCAGTATGATCCGCTCGTGCTCGAAGCGGTGCTCCGGGATGCCGGCATAGCCGCTTTGCGCCTTGACGGCTTCCTCATGCTGGGAATGGGCCCGTACGGCCGCCTG
>JAATGK010000168.1 GCA_015654715.1 Alphaproteobacteria bacterium | reverse complement strand
GGGAATCGGTAAGGCCACCTGCCAAAAAACGTGTATCGTCGGCGCCGAATCGGTGAGCGCCATGGAAAGTCCGGACTTCGAGACCCCGCGGGGAAGCATCCCGCACCAGCCCTCCCCCGACGCCGTGTTCGTGCGCCGCGTGCTGATCGCCGTCGTGGTGATCGGGATGATGCTGGTGCTGTGGCAGGTGTCGCTGGTTTTGATTCTGACCTTCGGCGGCATCGTCGTGGCGGTGGCGCTGCGCAACCTCGCCGCCCCGCTCGGCAAGCTCCTGCGCGTCTCCGACCGGCTGGCGCTGCTCTATACCGTGCTGAACGTCACCGCGATCGCCATCGGTTTCTTCTATTTCTTCGGCGCCATGGCCGGGCACCAGTTTTCTGCGCTGGCCGACCGGCTGCCGCAGACCCTGCTCGCCGCCAAGGGCTGGCTCAGCGAGAGCCTGCTCGGACGGCAAATCCTCGGCGCACTGCAATCCGGCGGCGATCCGGCCGAGCGGCTGATGACGGCCCTGCCCTGGGCCGGCGGCATCCTGGGCGGCCTCGGCGAAGCCCTCTTGATGATCGTGGTCGGCATCTATTTCGCCGCCGATCCGACACTTTACATGAACGGCGTGATCCGGCTGATCCCGCCGCGCCGGCGCATGCGCGCGCACCAAATCATCGATGCCATCGGCGACGCGCTCAAGAACTGGCTGCTCGGCATGACGCTCGACATGCTGCTGCTCGGCGTCATGACGTTCATCGGCATGTGGGCGATCGGCGTGCCGCTGCCGTTTGCGCTGGCCGTGCTGTCGGGCGCGGCGGTGTTCGTACCTTATATCGGACCGGTGGTGGCGATGATTCCGGGGCTGCTCCTTGCCTTCAGCGTCCGGCCGATTCTGGCGCTCTATGCGGCCCTGGTCTATCTCGTGGCGCTGACCATCGAAGCCTATGTCAGCCAGCCGATGTTGCAGCGCTGGGCGGTGTCGCTGCCGGCGATTTTCAACCTGCTCGCCATCCTCGTGTTTGCGCCGCTGTTCGGCATCTGGGGCGCGATTCTGGCGACGCCGCTCTCGGTCGCCGTTTGGGTGCTGGTCCAGAAGCTCTACGTCGAAGACGTGCTCGACGACCGCAAGCGGTAGACTTTAGTGAAGCAACACGACCGGGACATGGAGAATGTGGCCGAAGCGCTCGACCGCCGCGACGATTTCCGGACGCTTGGCTAGCGCCTCCCAGCGCGCCCGCATCAGCCGGTCGAACGGCATGTCCGGCGCCTTCGCCGGAGCGAGGTCGGTGTGCAGGCACTGCAGAATCCGGTCGCGCTTCTGCTCGTCATTAAGATAATGCAGCGCCATCGCCGCCGCCTCATCCTCCTGCCCGGCGCAGAGCAGAATCTGTACCGCTACGCCCGGCGCATCGTCGGCATGAGCGCGCGTAAAAGCTAGCGATTTAGCGAGCTTGGCTTGGTCGCCAAGCTGCGCATAAGCACAGGCGCGGGCTTCTTCCGCCGCCATCACGCCATAGGGACTGGCGTGATTGGGATCGAAGTCGGCAAGCACCTTCACCGCATCCTGGGGGCGACCCAAACTGTAATAGACGTCGGCGAGATTGATGGTCTGGCTGACATTGTGACCGTGTTCACCGACATGCGAACCGGACTCCATGGTGGCGAGGGCCTCATCGACCCGGCCGAGTGCCATCAAGGCGTGCGAACGTTCGTTGTAGAGCCAGTTGAGTTCATCGTCCGCATCTTCGAATTTCTGGCCCGCCTTCACTTTGGCCAACGCCTTATCGATCACGGCGAGCACTTCGTCCGGCCGGTCAAGCTGATAGAGAATGGTGGCATAAGCGACCACCGGCTCGAGCTTGCCGGCCGTCTTCGCCATTTTGGCCTTGCGACGGGCCGCATCGGCGGTAAAGAATTTGGCAATGTCGTAATGGCCCGGCTCGGCCGCCACGACCGGATCGAACAGCTTGTCCGAACGAATTTCGATGATGCACTCCGAACTCGTGATCACCGCCGCCACTTGGCGCGCCGCCGCGACATCGCCTGCCTTGAGCTCAAGGCGCGCCAGACGCAGCCACAACCCGTCGGCATACACGGCCGGTTCTTCGGTCGGGCGCCAGTTGGCGTCGTAGAGCGCCTTGACGATCTTGAGATTGCGCGCGTCGCCCTCCGGCGTACCGGCAACATCGTCAAGCACCGAATAGAGGGTTTGCATTTTGAGGCCGCTGACCATGTCGGGCCAAGCGACCAGGCGCAGGAGCGACTGACTGGCGTCGTCCTTGTCTTTGCTCGCCCAGGAGGCGAGCGTGCGCAAGTACCAATCGGTCTTTTCGGCCTGTTGGCCGGCGGTGGCGGCGCGCGACATCCGCACCGAGGTCGAATAATCGCGGATGTCGAAGGCACAGCCGGCCAGGACTCGCTCGGCAATATATTGCTGCTGCGCCGTCAACTGACCGAAGGCGGGAGATTCCACCGCCCCTTTCAGCACCGGCACCGCGCCGGCGCAATCGTTCGCCTGGGCGCGGTCGATGCCGCGCTGAAGCTCGCCCAAAACATCATCGGCATTGCCCGCGGCGCTGGCAAACGCCGCCCCGCTCAGCAAAACCAGGCTTAAAGCCATCCAACCCGCGCGCATCATCCTCGCCCCCCCGTCGTCCAGCGATGCTATGATGCCCCTAAGAGAGGTGCGCCCGAAAGTACCACCGGCAGGGCGAGACGCCGCGGCCGTTGCCTTTGCCGCGCCCATCCGCTACAAGCCAGCCCTTCGCGGCCGCGAGGCCCCCCGGGCTCCCGCGCGAATTGCTGTATTATCAAGGACTTACCGATATGCGCGAACTTCAGGAACTCACCGTCTCGCCGCGCCCGGGTACGGGCAAGGGCCCGTCCTACCAGACCCGTCAAAAAGGCTTGATCCCGGCCATCGTCTACGGCGGCCACGACCAGCCCGAAAATGTCGTGGTTGACGCACATGCGCTGGCGCTGTGCCTGGAGAAGGGCGCGTTCCTGACCACGCTGCTCCGCCTCAAGGAGGGCGACAAGGTCACCCGCGTGATCCCGCGCGATCTGCAGCGCGATCCGGTCAGCGAACGCCCGGTTCACGTCGATTTTCTGCGCCTGCCCGAAGGCGCCACCATCCGCATCGCCGTCCCGGTCCGCTTCCACGGCCAGGAAAAGTCGCCCGGCCTCAAGCGCGGCGGCGTGCTCAACATCGTCAGCCACACCCTCGAGCTGGTTTGCCCGGCCGAGCACATCCCGGAATACATCGATTGCGACGTGTCCGAGATGGACATCCGCGATTCGCTGCACATCAGCCATGTGACGCTGCCGCCAGGCGCCCACACGGTGATCAAGGACAAGGACATCACGCTGGCGTCCATCGTCGCCCCGACGCATGTGATCGAAGAAGCCCGCGCTGCTGCTGCCGCAGCCGCTGCTGCTGCTGCTGCTCCGGCTGCCGAAGAGACGGCCGCCACTCCGGCTGCGGGCGCTGCGCCG
>JAATGK010000278.1 GCA_015654715.1 Alphaproteobacteria bacterium | reverse complement strand
GATCGGTACGGTGGTGCAGGACATCCAGTCGCCGACGTATTCCAAGGTCGCGATCGTGCCGTACTCCATGGCGGTCAACGTTGGCGCTTATGCCGATCAAGTGCGCGGCGCCATTGCCGCCGGCAGTTCGATTACGGTGGCAAGCCGGACCAATCCGGTGGTGCTCACCGTACCTGGTCATCCCTACAACAACGGCGACGTCGTTTACATCACCGGCGTCCAAGGCATGACGAGCCTCAATAACAAGCTCTTCACCGTCACCAACAAGACCGCCGACAGCTTCGCGCTCGCCGGAGTCAACGGCACGAACTATACCTCGTACACCGGCGGCGGCACGGTGTGGTGCACGACGCCGGGCTGTCAGTACTATTCCTTCCGGAGCGCGACGGGCTCCACCAACACCTTCCAGATTTCCAATTGCGTCACTGAACGCGCCACCGATGCCTATAACGACAATGCGCCGTCGATCACGCCGCTAGGCCGCAATTATCCGTCGGCGTCGACCAATCCCTGTCTTGCCTCGACCATCGTACCGCTGTCGACCGACAAGACTTCGCTGAAAAGTATGGTCGATGGGTTTGTCGCCAGCGGCTCGACCGCTGGTCATATCGGCATCGCATGGGCGTGGTATCTGTTGTCGCCGAACTTCAGCTACCTTTGGCAATCGCAGTCCCAGCCCGGCGCTTATGGCGACAGCAAACTGATGAAGTTCGCGGTGATCATGACCGATGGCGCCTTCAACACGCCCTATTGCAACGGCGTGATTGCCGCCGACGCCGGCTCAGGCAGCGACGACTCCAAGTACCATAACGCCTGCAACGCGCCGAACGGCTCATCGATCGCCCAAGCCAAGCAGCTTTGCGCCGCCATGAAGGCCAAAGGCATCATCATCTATACGGTAGGATTCGATGTCGGCAACGACGCCACGGCGACCGACGTGCTGACGCGTTGCGCCACCGATGCGAGCCACGCCTTCTTTCCCGCCACCGGCGGCGACCTGAAGACTGCGTTCGCCGACATCGCGCAGCAAATCACCAATCTGCGCATCAAGGGCTGACGTAGGGTGGCTTGTGCTTACTGCGGACCGCCGGTGTTGCCGGCCTTCGAGAGCAGACCCTGATACTTCGAGATCTGATCGGTTGCGGCTTCGAACGCATCTTTAGAGTCGCCCGGCTGCGGCGCCGGCTGGCAGCGGTTGCCGGCACAGGCATAAGTCACCTGCTGGTTGCCGCGTTGCAGCGTTACCGTCGAATTGGCGCTGGACTTGCCGGCAACCACGATCTGCTGATTGGCCACTTGATGACCGGCAGAATCGAGCGCCACGACATTGGTGGCGCCGAAGGCCTTGCCTTGAACGAAGGCGTGACGGCTGTCGATGATCATCACGTCGGCGATTATCGGATTGCCGACATAGAGAACCGAGACGGGCTTGACGAAAGAGACGACGCGCACTTCGTCCAGCGGCACGCTCATCGCCGAGCCGGCATAGGCCACGCCCAGACTGAACGTCGCGGCGGCGGCACTGAAGGCGGCGAGGATGATGCGGCGCATGGCTTTGAGACCCCCTGCGGTTGCTGATTGAAGCCTACGGCACGGCCGTAAAATTCTGCTTAAGGATTGAGGCCTAGCGATTGCCGCAGCAAAGAGAACGGCTTTGCTGCGGATGTGGTGAAGGAACGGTAAAGTGGCGGCGTCATTTCGAAAGCGCTGCAAACAAAGGGTCCGGCGCATTTTTCCGATTCCGCGAACCGGCGGAATGGGCCCATGACGCCACTTGTCGTTTTCATGTCCGACGCGAAGTTGCGAAGGGCTTCAGGTTCTGTTTGATAGGTAAACAAATTAGAAAAATAAAGCATGACACACTTGGTCAGAAGCCTCTTTCCGTATCACCGCGGCACAAACCTCCCGAATAAGGCAGGGTCCATTTAGGGTCTCATTAAACCTCCGCGCCTAAGCTCTCTGTGTCCTGGCAGTCGGCCGTTGCAAACGGGGGCGCCGTGGATCCAAGGGTGTCCACAAGTGGAGGTCTATATGAACAACATTTTTTCGCGTTTTGTGCGCGATGAATCCGGTGCAACGGCGATCGAATACGGTCTGATTGCCGCGCTGATCGCGGTCGTCATCATTACGGTGCTGACGAACATCGGCACCAGCCTGAACACCAAGTTGGAGTCGGTCGCTACCGCTCTAACTGGAACGAAGTGATCAAATCGACGGAGAGTTGGCGTTCGTGCCGCTTTCATCGTTTGAGTTAACGGGCGGCCGCTGCGAGGCGGCCGTTCCTGTTTCCAGCTAGGCAGACAGATGAGCGCATTTCTGGTGATGATGGTGCTCCCGCTCCTGTTGGCGCTGGCCGCCGGCTGGGATTTGGCGAGCTATACGATCCCCAACCTCCTGTCGGTCGCAATCGCCGCCGCATTCCTGATCTTCGCCGTGCTTTCGGGACTTAGCGGTGCGGCCTGGGGCACTCATTTGGCCGCCGGATTGGTGGCGCTGGTGGCGGGTTTTGCCCTCTTTACGGCCCGTTGGATCGGCGGCGGCGACGCCAAATTGTTTGCTGCCACGGCGCTGTGGTTCGGCTTCGGCGATCTGGCGTCCTACGCGATCGTCGCGGCGCTCTTGGGTGGAGTTCTTACCATCGCACTCTTGGTGGCGCGCCGCGTGCCGCTCCCCGCCACCCTCATCCGCCAAGGCTGGATCGCGCGTTTGCACGATCAAAAGAGCGGTGTTCCTTACGGTGTTGCGCTTGCCGCCGGCGCTTTGGTGGTCCTGCCGTCGGCGCAGATTCTGCGCGCCGCAGGACTTACGTAAAGCAAAGTGTAACCATTGTTTTCCGGGCGTTATTCAGGACCTCATTAAGCAATCTCTAAAGGGTTCCATGCTCCTATAGAGTCAAAGGGAGCCTTAGCATGAACACGCGGAGACTGGTCGTTCTCTTGCTGGCGGCAGGTGCTGCGGGCGTTGTCGCCCTCATGGTGCGTGGCTTCGTCGGCGGCGGCACCAAACAGGCCGAAGCCAAAGTCGCACCGCCTCCGATTGCGATTTTCCAAGTGCTCGTCGCCGCGACGCGGCTTGATCCCGGTAAGCCGGTGACGCCCGACCAGGTGCGCTGGCAGGCGTGGCCGCAGAAATCGATCGATCCCAATTTCATTCGCCAGACTCCCGGTACCACGGCGGCTGCGATCGTCGACGGCATGGTGGTGCGCGCGCCGATGGTCGAAGGCGAGCCGGTGACGTTTGCGAAAATCGTCAAGAGCCAGGGCGCCGGCTTCATGGCGGCGACGATCACGCCTGGCATGCGGGCGGTTTCGATTCCCGTTTCGGTGGCATCT
>JAATGK010000488.1 GCA_015654715.1 Alphaproteobacteria bacterium | reverse complement strand
CACGAAATGAACCCGATGCTCGGTCATCGCGGCTGCCGTCTCGGCATCACCTATCCGGAAATCTCGGCAATGCAGGCCCGCGCCGTTCTCGAAGCGGCCCTCAATGTCGAAGCGGAAGGCATCAAGGTCGACGCCGAGATCATGATCCCGGTCGTCGCCTGGAAGCAGGAACTCGACTTCATCGCCGACATCGTCAACAAGGTCGCCGCCGAAATCAAAAAGGAACGGGGCAAGCTCCCGACCTTCAAGATCGGCACCATGATCGAGTTGCCGCGTGCGGCTCTGCAGGCTGGTAAGCTTGCCGAGACGGCGCAGTTCTTCTCGTTCGGTACCAACGACCTGACGCAGACCACTTGCGGCATCAGCCGTGACGACGCCGGTCCGTTCCTGACCGAATACCAGGTCAAAGGCCTGTTGGTGCGTGATCCGTTCGTCTCCATCGATCGTGATGGCGTCGGCGAATTGATTGCCATCGCAGCCGAGCGCGGCCGTAAGACCCGCCCGGACATGGAAATCGGCATCTGCGGTGAACACGGTGGCGATCCGAACTCGATCGAACTGTGCCAGGAAGTTGGACTGACTTACGTTTCTTGCTCGCCGTTCCGCGTGCCGGTGGCACGTCTTGCGGCAGCGCAAGCGGCGCTCAAGAAGTTCGAACGTGACGTGTGATTGAATCGTTCGACGGTCAGAACGAATAATTGACGTTCCGACCGCATTAAATGTGGCGAGGGAATCCCCGGAAAAAAATCTAGGGATTCCCTCGTTTTTTGTTTTGCAAGCGCGGCGAGGTGTCACGAGTCCGTGTTTTTTCATTTGACCCGCCCACCGTTCTGCGGCTAGACGCGCCGTACCCCATTTTGGGGAGATGGGGGAGCTGTTCGAGTTCACGCCGACCAAGGTCGACTTAAGAAGGCCGACACGACGAAACGAAATCCGAAGAGAGTTATTCCCGATGCATAAGAAATCGCCAGATGTCCTACGCCGGTCCGATCGCATCCTCGTTGGTGCGCTCACCGTCGTTCTCGCAGCCGTAAGTGCGGCTGTCGGGGCCGCGGCTGCATATCGTCCGCATACGGATCAGATCAAGCCCGCGGTCGTCACCGTCGCTGCGGTTCAGCCCGCGGTGATCGCGCAGCCGGTTGCGCCGGTACAGCCGGTCGTGCCGGTGTCGACGGAAGATCTGCATTCCACCTCATTGCTCGAACAGACGGTGATGAAGAAGCTCCTCCGCGAGCATCGCTGTTTGTCGGATGCGCTTTACTATGAAGCGCGCGGCGAGGGCGAGAAGGGCCAGAAGGCCGTCGCCGAAGTGATCTTCACGCGCCTGCAGAAGGGCAAGTACGGCCATTCGATTTGCGCCGTCGTGTATGAAGGCGCCGGCCTGCCCAAGTGCCAGTTCTCGTTCACCTGCAACGGCGTCCTGCGCCAGGCCAAGCAGACCGGTCCGTGGATGCGGGCGCAGCAGCTTGCCGCCCGTATCCTGACCGGCGAAGAGCCGCTCAAGGGCGCCACCGGCGGCGCCATCAACTTCCACGCCGTAACTGTCGATCCCGAATGGGCCGGCGATCTCGCCCGCACCACGCAGATCGGCAACCACATCTTCTATAAGAAGACGGCTTCCATTAAGCGGGATATGTAAGAGACGCGAATAGCGAAATCGCGAATAGCGAATAGGGGCTGACGCGCGATTGTGCCGTCGGCCCTTTCCCTATTCGCTACTCCCCATTCGCTATTCGCTGTCTTTAAAAATCCAGCGCCACGTCCAGGCTGCGAGCCGAATGGGTGATCGCGCCGGAGGAGATGTAATCGACGCCGGTATCGGCGATGGCGCGAACGGTTTCGAGCGTGACATTGCCCGAGGCCTCCAACGCGGCGCGGCCTTTGTTGATCTTCACGGCGTCGCGCAACATGTCGGGCAACATGTTGTCGAGCAAAACGGTATCGACACCGAGGTCGAGGGCAATCTGAAGCTGCTCGAGCGAATCCACTTCCACCTCGACCTTGACCATGTGGCCGAGGCCGGCGAGCACGCGTTCCACCGCCGGTTTGATGCCGCCCGCCGCCACGATGTGATTATCCTTAATCAAGACGCCGTCATCGAGGCCGTAGCGATGGTTAACGCCGCCGCCGCAACGAACCGCATACTTCTCCAGCATGCGCAGACCAGGCGTTGTCTTGCGCGTGCAAACGATTCTCGCCTTGGTGCCGTTAACTGCGTCGACCAGGGCTCGCGTGGCGGTGGCAACTCCCGACAGATGTCCGACGAAGTTTAACGCGACCCGCTCGGCCGCTAAAATTGACCTTGCGAAACCTTGAACCGCCAATAGCGGCGTGCCCGCGGGCACTTGCTGGCCATCCCGGGCCTCCAGACGGATCTTGAGGGCGCCGTCGAGGATGTGGAAGGCGGCCTCGGCCACCACTAGCCCGGACACAGTCCCGGCCTGACGCGCCACCAAGACCGCTGTAGCGCGTTGTCCGGCCGGGAGCACCAGATCGCTGGTCAGGTCGCCGGCCCGGCCCAGGTCCTCTGCCAGCGCCAGACGGACGGTGGGCTCGACCAGCAGGAAGTTCGGCGTGCGCAGAGGGAAGGGCATCGGTCAGGTCCGAGTGAAAGGGCGAGGGAGTTAGTGAGCGGCGCGGGCGGGACCGGCCGGAGCAGCGGCATCGGCGGCCGCAATCCGCTCGGCGTCGGCCAGAGTCATGAAGGTTCGTGTACCGGTTGCGGCAGTGTTTTGGAAGTCGCTGCGGTAGTGTCCGCCCCGGCTTTCGCACCTCGCCAAGGCACCGGCCACCACCATCTTGGCGGTGGCGGTCATGTTGAGCAGCGAGGGCTCGTGACCGCCGGCGCGCTCGATCTGGGTGATGCGGGCGAGTGCCTCGGACAGGCCGCTCGCATCGCGCTCAAGCCCGGCGTAGCGGGTCATCACTTCGCGCAAGGAGCGGGGCACCGGCGGGGCGGCGGAACGGGCCGGCGCCGGCGGCGTACCGCGGCTGTGCCACGGATGGGTGTTGGCGCGAATGTCCTCGGCCGCTCGGGCGCCGAACACCAGCGCTTCGAGCAGCGAATTGGACGCCAAGCGATTGGCGCCGTGCAAGCCGGTGCAAGCGCACTCGCCGATTGCCCAGAGGCCGTCCAAAGAGGTGCGGCCGCGCGCATCGGAGGCAATGCCGCCCATGTGATAGTGCGCGGCAGGCGCCACCGGAATCGGCTGCGTCGCCGGATCGATGCCGGCTTCGCGGCAAATTTCGTAGACCGTGGGGAAGTGCGTCGCGAATTCGGCGCCGACCGCCTTGCGGCAATCGAGAAACACTTTGTGCCCGCCGACGAGTTCGCGATGGATGGCGCGGGCGACCACATCGCGCGGCGCCAATTCGGCATCGGCATGCACCGCCGGCATGAAGCGGCGGCCGGTCTCGTCGACCAGGGTGGCGCCTTCGCCGCGCAGCGCTTCGGTGGCGAGCGGAGCAGGGTCCTTGTTGATGGCGATGGCGGTCGGATGGAACTGCACGAATTCCGGATCGGCAATCAGAGCGCCGGCACGCGCCGCCATGCCGAGACCTTCGCCGCGGCTTTCCGGCGGATTGGTCGAGACCGAATACAAAGCCCCGAGCCCGCCGGTCGCCAGCACCACGGCGCAGGCGCGGATCAGGATGAGGCGCTGGATGGGGCCGTGCCAGGTGCGGGCGAACAGGCCGACGATACGGCCATCTTCCACAGCGAGTTCGATGGCATGAAAACCTTCGATGATGCGGATCGACTCCGTTTCGCGGGCCTGATGGGCCAGCGCCTGCATCACTTCGGCCCCGGCGCGGTCGCCTTTGACATGGACGATGCGGGCGGCCGAATGCGCCGCCTCGCGGCCGACCGCCAGCGAGCCATCGGCGGCGCGATCGAACGGGGCGCCGTAACGAAGGAGATCGAAAATGCGATCGGGCGCCTCGCGTGCCACCAGCGCGGCGATTTCGGGATCGCACAGACCGGCCCCGGCGGCGATGGTATCGGCGGCATGCGACTGCCAGGTATCGCCGGCGCCGACCGAAGCGGCGATGCCGCCTTGGGCGCGCGCGCTCGATCCCGATACGCCGGGATGCTCGTCGGCCAGAACCACGCATGGGAACGGCGCCATTTTGAGCGCGGTGAACAACCCCGCAACGCCGGCGCCGAGGATCAGGGCACCTCTGGTTTCGATAACGTTGTCGATATGCGGCTTCATAGCAGCTCCTTACGCTGCATAGCGGGCCTTCGTGACAGGCACCGCCAGCATACGTTCCACGCTTTTCTTGGCGCGGGCAGCAATGGCCGGATCGACCGTGACCTCCACCGTCATGGTCTCAAGGGCGTGAAGAATTT
>JAATGK010000412.1 GCA_015654715.1 Alphaproteobacteria bacterium | reverse complement strand
GATTATTGGGACCGCGACAGCGAAGGTGTGTTGCTGCTGGAGTATCTCGCCAAGAAGATCCATCCCGCGTTGTTCGCCGACATCGATCTGAAGGCCGATGTCAAAGCCTATTACGCGAAATTCTATCGCACCATTCTCGGCGACGGCGATGTCAACGCCATGTTGGGAGAGTAATGCATGGCCCTGATCGACAACGGCAGCGATAGCGTCGGCCGCCGCGCCGCCGACAAGCTGCATCGCAAGCCGTTCTGCTATCCGCCGCTCGCACCTGACGCCCCTGCGGTTCAAACCCCGGCCTGGAATTATGACTGGAACCGCATGCAACTTGGGCGGATGGCCATTGGCGGTTGCGCCTTCGGGGGCCAGTCGATTACCTATCTGGCACCGGTGCGTGATCTGTTGCGGATCACCAACGGTCCGGTGGGTTGCAGCCTTTATGTGCACGACAATGCGCCGCGTCTCGGCGGCGCTGACGGTGCTGATCTCTTCTCCAACCTCAATCTGAATTCGAATTTTCGCGAATGCGATATCGTCTTCGGCGGTGAACGCAGGCTGGCGCAGGCCATTGACGAGGCGGATGCGCTATTCCCGCTGCACGCCGGCATGGCGGTGATGAACGTCTGCCCCGTGGCGCTGATCGGTGACGACACCGAAGCGGTCGCAAAAAGCGCCGCTCGCAGACTTGGCAAACCCGTGACCTCGGTGGGGTGCTCCGGCTATCGCCGTGGCGACGGCGTTGGCGACACCATGCGCGCCATCGCCGAGACTTGGCGCGTCAATCTGGTGCCGTCGCGTGCGCCGGGGCTTTATGACGTGACGTTTCTATGCCGCGAGATGCACGGCGCTTGGCGCCACGTTGCCGATCTTTTGGCCAAGATCGGGCTGCGCGTCGTGGCGCGCTGGCCGGCAGGAAGCTGCCGTGGCGATCATGCCAATCTGGCCAACAGCCACCTGACGGTTGCGGTCGGCATGGATGATTGGGCCCGGCGTCTGGAACTCGAATACGGCATCCCTTGGGTCGATGCCGATTTCCTTGGGTTGACGGCAACATGCGAAACCTTGCGCGAGATCGCGAAGCATTTCGACAGCGCGGTGGCGGCAAAAGCCGAGGCTCTGATCGCTGCGGAAGCACCGAAAGCGCAAGCGGTCATTGCAGCGTTCCGGTCGCGCTTGGCCGGCAAGCTGTATTTCTCGTTCGGAGCCGTCCAAAAGGCCAATACCCGTGGCTATGCTGATTTCGGTATCCGCGTCGGGTCGTCTTTGCAGGGCTGGCAAAGCGAGGATGGAACCTGGCGGATGCCGCCGCGCACGGCCCGCTACCAGGAATTCTCGCTCGCCGAACTCGATGAACTGCTCGCGCTGGTTAAACCCGATCTGGTCGACGGTTGGGGGCAGGACGGCGGCTGGCTGCTCAAGCGGTTTTATGTTGCTCCGGACGATCGCAGCCGTGCTGCGCTGGAGCGCGCCGCTATCGGCTTCGGCGGAATCCGCGCCCAGGCGTTGGAATACTGCAATTTGTTCGATCCGCCGTTCCGGCACTTTCGTCATGCGTTGCGCTAAGCTCGCGGCCGGAGCGCTTGGTTTGGCATTGGCTCTCGTTGGCTGCTCCGCTCCGGCGCCGGTCCGGTCTGGGTACGTACGGACCGTCACCGACATGGCCGGCCACCGCATCCGTCTGCCGCCAGCGGATAAGATCAAGCGGATCGCCTGTCTCGACGTGCTTTGCTATGAGCGCCTTTTCCTTCTCGGCGCATCGAACAAGATCGTCGTGATGATGAAGACCGATCCGCCCTGGATGCGGCTGACCAATCCGGCGTCGGCGCGCATTCCGCAGATTTCCGCAACCGTCAACGTCGAAGAACTGCTGCGTCTTCATGTCGATGTGGCGTTTCGCGTTTCCGGCTATCCGCCTGACGCGGTGGTGCACAAGCTTGCGGCGGCCGGAATCCCGGTGCTCGATTCCCAGGTTGGAAAATACGGCGCCATCCATACCCTTGATGAATTCATCGCTTCGCGAAATCGCATGATGCGGCTCTACGGCCAGGTCCTTGGGCCCCCATATGCCGCGCGGGCCGAAGCGTGGTGCGCCTATCACGACGCCATGGTCGCCCTGGTGCGCGCGCGCGTGCAGGCCATTCCACGGGACCGACGCCTCCGCCTGTTTCACCGGCGCGGCGAGCTCGGCAGCTATACCCAAGGTGATCTGACGGCCAATATCTACGGCTACGGCATGCTGGCGGGGGCCGATATGGAGGTGAAAGGCGAGAGCCGCATCGCCCAAGGCGCGGTGACCATCGAAGAAATCCTCAAGTGGAATCCCGATGCGGTGAATGTCGGGCGTGGCTATCCGGCCGGTCTGGTCAAAAGCGATCCACTGTGGAAATCCGTCGTCGCGGTGCGCCGTGGCCGCATAGCTGAAGCGCCGGATGGCGTATTCTACTGGGACGGATCAAGCGAAGGCGTGTTGCTGATGCTCTATGTCGCCAAAGAGCTCTACCCGGAAAGATTCGCCGATGTCGACGTGGCGGCGGCGGTGCGGGATTACTATGACCGCTTTTACCACTACAATCTCGATCGGCGGCAATTGGCCTTGCTCCTGGGCGGCAAAGGACCGGATGGCAAACGTCGTTGAAAAAGACCGTCGACGCTGGGTGAAGCGCAAAACGCGATCGGGCCGCTCATTCTGACGCTAAGCCGCGTCAATTTATCCGTTGCCCCGTTTGTTCAATACTTGGGCGCCAGGAACGGCGCGGAAAGGGGAGTTGCGCAAACGCACAGCAAGCAATGGCGGCTGCCTGTGCAGGTGCGGGAGTCTCTTGCTGGGATCGCCAATTGACAAACGCGGCACTTCGCCAAATTCTACCAGCGATCGAGAACGGCATGTTTGTTCTTGATCGTGCTGCCTGGGTGCTCTTGCGTCCAAGGCAACGGAAATCGGCCTGAGCCGGTGCATCTGACAGCGTCCTCTCCTGAGGGCGGTCGGGCGACACTGGCGGCTATCATTCCAATGCTCGTGTTTCCCTTGTGCCGGATGCGTTTCGCAGCATCGTTGGTAAGAGGGGTATCATGGCCAATCCGATCGCACGCTGGTTTGCAACCGCGTCCATCGCCGCGCTCACCGTCACAACGGCTCACGCTGAAGACGCCAAACCGGTGGAAACCGTCGTTGTAACCGGGACGGCTTCAAGCGGCTACCGGCAGCCGGTAGCCAACCTCGGTCCGCTGGGCGACAAGTCCGTGTTGGATGTTCCCTACACGGTGCAATCGCTGTCGTCGGACTTTATTCGTAATCAGGACATCGAGACCTTTTCGGATCTCGCCAAGTACATTCCGTCCTTGCAGATGCAGGGCCATCCGGCGCTGGAGTTCGGCCCGCCGGTGGTGCGCGGCATGCTCGCCGACGACACCTCCGCAAACACCCGCATCGATGGCATGAACGTACGCGGCGACACCACGCTGCCGATTGAGCTTTACGACAGCTTCGAAGTGCTCACCGGCCCGTCGGGGGCGCTTTACGGCATGTCGTATCCTGCCGGCATGGTCAACGGCGTCTTGAAGCAGCCGCAGGAGAGGCCATTCGAGCAGCTTTCACTGGGCTACAGTTCGGGCGCGCTCTTTACGGTGGGGGCCGACGTCAACGGCCATGTCGACAGCGCCCATCGCATCGGCTATCGCGCCACGCTACTTTATTCCGACGGCGACGGTTATGTCGACAATAGTCATCGCAATCGCAAGCTGGGCGGGCTGGCGCTGGCGTTCAAACCATTCGATTCCACGCTGATCGAACTCAAGGCCAATTCATTCTACTTCCGCCAGCGCGGCTTTCCCGGTGCCTTCGCTTATTCCGGCACCGTGCTGCTGCCCGGCGCACCCGATCCCACCACAGCCGGTCTCGGCCAACCGTTCGGCGGCATCGCGGCGCAAACCGATATTTATGATGCCAAGTTGACCCAGCACTTGGGTGACGCCTGGACGTTGACGCTCGGCGGTTTGCACCAGATGTCAAACCGCGATTTCAACGCGCGCATCACCAACACGTTCAGCGATAATTCCGGCGCCTACAAGGTCGGTTATTCCACTTCAATCAGCCAGAGCAAGGTCAACAGCAATCTCGCTTATCTCAACGGCGCGTTCGAGACCGGACCGGTAAAGCACGAGGTCGCGCTCGGCACGAATGGTTTCGATTTGGGGGCGTTTGGCGTCAAGACCAGTGTCTCGGGAACGCTCGGCTCTGCAAGCTTGGCGGCCCCAGTCGTATTCGCCACACCGGTGATGGCCGCTCCCGGTGCGCTCTACAAGTCGAGCCACACCCAGGAACAGACGCTGGTGCAGATCGATACGCTCACCTACGGCGACTGGTCGCTGGTCCTGGGCTTATCGGAAAGCTGGCTGTGGACCAGGAACTTCAGCACGGCCGGGGCAACGACGTCGGTCTACAGGGAGAATGCCGCAGTCAGCGAGACGGCCGGCCTGACCTACAAGCTCAGCAGCG
>JAATGK010000135.1 GCA_015654715.1 Alphaproteobacteria bacterium | reverse complement strand
GGCCAGACGGCTTCGGGCTCGTTCAAACCGGCGTTGCTCAACAACGGCGTGCGCACCATGGTGCCGACTCACATCGTGCCGGGCACCCGCGTCGTGGTGATGACCGAAGACGGCGCCTATATCGAACGCGCCAAGGATTAGCGGTCGGTATAGTATGGCCAGTCCTCAGGGGGATGGGCCATGCGGGTTTTCTCGAAAATCGCGATGTTTTGCGCGCTCGCCATCGTTGCGACGGCTTCTGTGCGCGCCGAAGACGGAGCGCAGCTTTGGCGGATTTGCGCCCAGTCGGAGCTCATTGTATCGGGAACTCTCTCCGTCCAGCTAAACAAGTCGGATGCCATTCCAAGAGATAGCAGCGGGTATGCGCCGATCTTCGTGAAAGTCGAGCGGACGCTGAAAGGCAAGCCCGCACCGTCCCTGATTTTCCGCCATTACGCCGAAAACGACCACTATGGCGTCTCGAACAAAACATTAGTAGCGCTGGACGGCCACAAGGTCGTGGTCTTTCTGCTGTCCGCTTCGACGGACGGCGTGAACCGCGACTGGTATCTTGCCGGGTATCGCGAAGGTATCGAACCGGAGACCAACAAGCTCACCGCCGCCATCGCTCTGGAAGTCGCGCGTCAGGACGATCTGCTGCACAATTGGAAGCCGACTGAAACCGGGCCGGTCGTTCGGCAGGTTCACAACCTGATCCAGCAAACCCTCGAACAAGACACCGAGGCGCAAGCTTTCGTTCGCCTGGAAGCGTTGGGTACCACCGCCGTACCGGCCATCATCGACCAGATGGACGACCGGCGGGCACTTGCGAAAAGGCAAATCGCATTGCGGAATTTCTCACCCAACAGGTTCGAGGAATTCCGCCTGTACGGACCCGAGAAGGTGGTCGATGCACTGGCTGCAATCCTGAACCAGATCACATCGGATGATTTCGGCTTCATTTACAATGGCGGAACCGACGAGGAACGAGCGCGCACTGTTGCTGGGTGGCGCGTCTATCAGGGTGTGCTGCTCCATCACCCGGAATGGCTTGTCACACCGGTGAGCAAATAGACGAAATCATTGCCAACCCGCAGCACCTGGGTTCCCTTCCCTTCGCATTCGCGCTGCCGCGCGTCTGCTCAGCCGGGAATGACAGGTTTTTTTAATCCGAGAACACCGCGACGACCTTCTCGAAGATGTCGGCCCAATTCTTGTCGATGATCGCGCCGAACTTGGCGAAGGTGATTTTGAGATAGGCCTTGATCTCGGCCTCCATCGCCCGCACTTCGGTTTTGGACGGGGCATGGTTGGCGAATTTGGCGGCGACGAAGCTGCACGCCGCATTGACCAGCCGGCGCAGGATTTCATCCGTCGCGAGCTTCGACATTGGACTGCCGAGCGGCTCGAAACTGCCGAATTCGCGAGTGCCGCGCCGCTCTTCCGCAGCATCGTTGGGATAGAAGATGGTGTCGCGGCCGAGCCCCCGCGCCGAAGCGGCCGGCGGCTGGACATTGCCGAGCATAGTGGCGCGCACCTGATAATCCGGACCGAAGCCATCGGCGCCGTCCATCGGCTGATAGAGGCGCAGGCGCTGCTCGACCATATCGTAAACCTGGGCCGGGCAATCGCCGCTGGCGATAGCGACGCCGAGTTCAATGGCGCGATCACGGCTGATCTGCTCGCTGTGCGGCATGTCGCCGGCGACCAGGAAGTCGGTGAGCTGGCAGGCATCGTCGTGGCCGAAATGGGCCTTGTTGAGAAGTTCACAGGCGCGCGCGCGGGCCGTTTTCAATTCCTTCTCGGCGAGATAGGCGAGCAGTACCAATTCGTCGTCGATGCTGGCGATCGGCTTTTCTTTGAGCAGGCGGATGTAGGACTCGACCGGGAAGCCGTAGAATTGGGTGTCGATCGGACCGAGGCAGGCGTATTTGCCCATCACGATCTTCTCGCAGGCGAGCGCCACGATGGTACCGGCGCTCATCGCGCAATAAGGCACATAGGCGGTGGTGTTCGGCCGGTCCTTGATGGCGGTTGCGATCAGCTCGCAGGCAAACGCTTCGCCGCCCGGCGTGTGCAGGATGAAATCGATCGGACGGTCGGCCGGCACGGCCCGAATCTCGGCGAGAATCTCGAACGCCTCGCGAGTCGTCAGATAGCGGCGCTGATCGGTGGGAAAATCGCGCGGCTGCCCGAAATCATGGATGATCGAAATCACCTTGCGGCTGGATGTCTCGGGCACCGGCGCCGGCGGAAATATCGGCTTCGGCACCCCGATCGCTACCGTGGCACGATTTGTCGCAACCGGCGCACTGCGCTCGCTCGCCACAGGTCCAGCGAGATTTGTCGCCACCGGTCCGCTCCCCGGTGAGTGCGCGTCCGCGGCCATAGGTGTTAACCCGTTGCTAACAATTTGAGGCGTCGCGACGAAGTTGCGCAGACTAGGCGTCTCGGCTGCCTTGGTCCGGCCGCGCCGAACTAAACGCCTAACGACCACCAACAGCAGTGAAATAGCCAATAGGCAAACGATTGCGATCAGTACTTTCGGATCGATACTCACGGTGCCCCCACCAACTTATATTCTATGAGCCCATCATATCGACCAGACGGGTTCGCGAAAAGGCAAAGCGCGAATCAAGATTTCCCGCCGCTACACCGGCTGAGACGCAGACGCACCTGCTCACGAATTACTGCAAAAAAAGCGCACAGGAATCACGGTGTGACAAATTGTCATGGCGACTGTTTAGGAGTTTGCCAAGGGCCTCAAGGCACACTCACTGCGACTCGCTAAGTGCATACAAATGGCCGATTTGCATCACTGTTGCGGTTTGTACTCAGGTTGGCAGCACCGCCGAACTACGGTAAAGGGGTCTTATGAATCGACTTGACTGTGCCGGACACGCACCAGCCATCTCCCTTCTCGCAGCACTCGCCATCCTGTTCGGCGCGACTGCGGTGGATGCGAGATCCATTCCACACCGCCATCACGCGGTGACCTCAACCCACGGCCACCATGCCGTCGCGCCGATACCGGTTGGCCGGCCGGCGTCCGATGCCGGGATCATTGATCCTGGGCTGACGGACTCCGGCGTCGTGCTGTCCGACCCGACGTTGAGCATCGTCGCCGAGGACAAGCAGGTCCTGGCCGATACGCCGACCATCGTTCGCCCTGCCCGGCACGTCTTTTGTGTCGAGTTCGCGCGGCTGGCCTCCGGCATCGCCCTATTCGGCGACGCCCGGACTTGGTGGGACCAGGCCCGCATCCAATATGCCCAACTGGTCAATCCCGCGCCGGGCGCCGTGATGGTGTTCGCTGGACGCAAAAATATGCGCGCCGGCCATGTCGCGGTCGTGAAGCGCTTGGTGGGGCCCCGCGAAGTGCTGGTCGACCATGCCAATTGGGGCCGCGACGGCAGCATCTATCTCAATGCGCCGGTGATCGACGTCAGCCCGAACAACGACTGGTCGCAGGTCAAAGTGTGGAACACCAGGGCCAACGTGATGGGCAACACCGCCTACGCCCTGAAGGGTTTCATCGCGCAGCGTTTCGCGTTGAATTGAATTTGTCTTCCGGCCTAAACAAAAACCCCTCGCCTCGCAGCGAGGGGTTTTGCTTTTGATGGGCCTGAGCCCCGCTACTGCTTAGCCGGCTGCCAGCCGGGCTTGCCGGCCCGCCAGAACAGGAAGGCGATGCCGTCGGCGGTCAGCGCGTCGCTCTGGGTCTTGGTTGAGCCGATGCCGTGCCCCGCCTGTTCGTCGATCCTGAGCAGCACCGGATTGGCGCTGCCGGTGGCGATCAGGGCTGCGGCGAACTTGGCCGGCTCCCACGGCGACACTCGCGGATCGTTAAGACCTGTGGCGATCATCACCGCTGGATAGGTCACGCCCGGCTTCACATGCTGGATCGAATCCATCGCATAGAGGTTCTTGAAGCCCGCTTCGGTGGTGACGGTGCCGAATTCCGGGATATTCGGCGGGCCGTTGGGGGAAAACTCGGCACGCAAAGTGTTGGCCGCCGGAACCAGATCCAGCACACCGGCGAACAGATCGGGACGCTCGGTCAAGGCCCGGCCCATGGTGATGCCGCCGGCCGAACCGCCGATGATGAAGAGCTTGTCCTTGGTGGTGATGCCACGGGCGATCAGGTCTTCGCCGCAAGCAATGACGTCCTGCCAAGTGTTGTGCTTGCTGGCGTCTTTGCCGCCGAGACGCCACGCCTCGCCGAGTTCGCCGCCGCCGCGCACATGGCAGATGCCGTAATTGATGCCTTCCTTCAGTGCCGCGGCGCGCCGCGACGAAAAATCGGCCAGTTCCGAAATGCCATAGGAGCCATAAGCTTCCAACAGCGTAACCTGCGGACCGGTATTGGCCTTGGGCTGGATCAGCGAGAGGGGCACTTCGACGCCGTCCTTCGCCTTGGCTTTGAGATTGCTGACGGTGAAGGCGGCCGCATCGATGTCGCCTTTGACGCCGAGATTGAGGTCGACGAAATGGCCCGTCTTGGGATCGTAGCGATAGGACGTCGGCGCCACGACCCAGCTCGACAACTGCAAGGATGCGCCCGGGGCCCTCGGATCGGTGAATAGTTCGGCGATGTGGCCGTTCACCGGCAGCGCAATAGCCTCGATTTTCGAGGTGCCGGTGGGCACACGCAAAAGCTCGGAATAAGCGCCCTTGCGCGTCATCACATAAAGCCCGTCAGCGGCGGCGTGGATGGATTCGATCACGCGCGCCGGATCGGCAGGCACCAGCACCTTCGCGCTTGCGAGCGGTTCGCCCGCCTTCAGCACCAGCACCTTGAAGGTCGGCGCATCCTTGTGGCTGAGCAGGAATATCTCATTGCCGCGGGCATCGATATTGGTGATGGCGTCACCCCGATCGAACAGGAGCTTCCAGGGTGCTGCGGCGGTCGCTGCCGATGCGGCCGGCGCAACCCACGCCTTCAACTCGTTCTGGACGCCGTTGACGGACAGCAGCAGACCGACGTCCGAACTGGGCGTCAGCGCGATCGCCGGGAATTCCTCGGGCGCGAATGTGGTGCCCGTGCCGATGCCATTGCCGGCGACCGCCACCGGATCGGACGAGAGGTCCCAAGCATCGACGGTGGGGTTTTTGTATTTGTTGATCTCGTCTTCGCCGGCCGCAAGCTTCTTGAGGCGGATGAAGAACACCGTCTTGGAATCGGCGCTCCAGGCGGTGGCACCTTCATCGGCGCGATCGATCGGACCGGCGATGACCTTACCTGTGGCGGCGTCATAAACCGAAATCTCGGCCGCTTCCGAACCGCCTTGCGAAATGCCAACCGCCACTTTGGCGCCGTCGGGCGAAGCGAGGAAATAGTTGATGGCGTATGGCTTGCCGTCATGGGCCGCGCGCAGCGCCGCGATGTCGACGAGTTTTCGGACGCCGGAGGCATCGCGGACGATCAGGTCGAAATTGTCGGACCCCGGCGTGCGCTCTTCATAAAAGGCGCGGCCGCCATAGGTCGCATAACCGTTGATGAAGCCAAAACTGCCGGTGAAAGCGCCGACGCGTTTGCCGAGATCGGCGCGCGGCGCAATCGAGTCGAAGACCGACTGGGTGTAAGCGCCTTGCGCCTTCATCCAGTCGAGCGTCTCGGGCCCGAGTGTTTCCATGTAGCGGTAATTGTCGGTGACGTTCTGGCCGAAGAGGGTTTCGGTCACCGGCTTGGTGGCCGGTGCGGGCGGCTGGCTACCGGCCATCGCGGCCGACATCGCCATCATGCTGGCGGCGAGAAGGAGCATCGATTTCATGACTTTCCCCGTTGAAGTGTAGACGGGAGGCTAGAGCTTTCCGGCGGTCACGAAAAGTCAGGTGACAGCAAGACCCTTCAGCGTTGCCGCAACGGCATCCGGCAACGGCGTCAACGGTTCTTCGCCGAGAAAAGCCTTGAGGCGCGTATTGTCGAGACGGAGCGGCTGTTGCCAGAGATAGCGCAGTTCCATCATCTCCTTAAGCGTCTCGTTGAACGGCGACAGCAATCGCAGCAAGGCCCATGGCAAGGTGCGGATCGGAAGTGCATCGCGGCCCAGCGCGGTTCGGATGGCGTGGGCCATCTCAACACCTGGTTCAAGCCAGTGACCGCGCAGATGAAAACGGGCGAAACGATCGAGCCGGTCTTCCACCGTCAGCAGACGCGCGAAGGTCTCGCCGACGTCGGGCAGATAAGCCCAGGCATGGCCAATCTCGAACGGACCGGGATAGACGATGCGTTTGATACGCGTATGCGGTTGCACCAAGCCTTGGCTGAACCAACTGTTGCCCGGTTGCGGTCCGAAATAGTCGCCGGCACGGACAATCAGCACCCGCGCCTTGCCGCGTGCGGCCGCTTCGGCCAGACGCTCCTCCATCGCGACACGAAGCGCGCCTTTCTTGGTCTTCGGATTCTGCGGCGAGTCTTCCGTGATCACCGCACCGGCATCGGGGCCGTAATTGTAGACAGTACCGGGAAGAGCGATGCGCGCACCGGCCGCCTCCGCCGCGGCAATGGTGTTCTCAAGCATCGGCACGACCAGTTCGGCCCAGCCGCGATAGCCGGGCGGATTGACCGCATGCACGATGACATCGGCCCCTTGCGCCGCCGCAATCACATCGGAGCGATGACGGGCATCGCCGCGCGCGGGCTCAAATGCCGTTGCGGAAAGTTTGGCAGGGTCGCGTACCAATGCCCGCACCGAAAATCCGTGCTGCACCAGTGCGCGGGCGACCGCACCGCCGACGCCACCCGTCGCACCCAACACCAACGCCGTCTTGGCCATGAAGGCTCTCCCCTTGGTTGTGAACATAGAGATAGAGGGAGAAACCTTTGCCGCAAGGGTTCGGATCAGATTTTGCGGCTGTCATAAGCCCAATGCAGCAGCGCCTGGCGCTGACGCGG
>JAATGK010000002.1 GCA_015654715.1 Alphaproteobacteria bacterium | reverse complement strand
GTTCAATTGAGGTCATATCCTGCGGCTGCGAAGTAGTTGGCGCATTCTTCCGGGCTGTAGAGATTGCAGATGTCGCCGATGGCGTCCCAGAGAGCGTCGATGGTTCGTGCGGCTCTGGCTCGCAAGTGGGACTTGAGCTTGGAGAACGCCATCTCGATCGGGTTCAGGTCCGGGCTGTAAGGCGGCAGGAACAGCATCCAGGCGCCTCTGGCGCGGATGGCGGCCTCGGCATTTGGACTTTTGTGAGCAGACAGATTGTCGAGGATAACGACGTCGCCTTTGGCCAGGGTCGGCGCCAGTTGGATTTCGACCCAAGTGTCGAAGATGCGCCGGTTCATCGGCTGATCGACGACGAAGGGCGCGGTCAGGCGGCGATGGCGCAGCCCGGCAATGAAGGTCTGGGTTTTCCAGTGGCCGAATGGGGCTTTAGCCCTGAGCCGCTGGCCCTTGAGGCTACGCCCGCGCAGACGGGTCATCTTGGTCGTGGTGCCGGTTTCATCAACGAAGACAAGCCGATGCCGCTCGCGGCCCAGCCACGGCTGGCGTCCCCACCAAGCCTCACGCGCCGCCGTTATGTCGGGGCGATCTTGTTCCGATGCCAGCAGCGTTTTTTTATACCGGTAGCCATGCCGCAGCAGCCAGCGCGACAGCGAGGCGGGGGTGATCTTCACCCCCAGGTCCGCCATCTCGGCGGCCAGCTCCGGCATGGTGATGTCGGGCTTCTCGCCAATCCGCCGTTCCAAAAAAGCTCGATGCGGATCGAGCTTGGAGTAGCGCCAGCCGCCCTCCGGCTTCGGCGCATAGCTGCCGGTCTGCTTGTGAGCCGCCACCAGCTTGATCGCGCACGACGGCGCCACCTCAAAATGCGTCGCCGCCTGCCGCCGCGAATGACCGCTCGCCACATAGCGAACGATCCGCCGCCGATGGTCCAACGAAAGTGCTTTGGTCATCGCAAATCACCTCCCGATCAGGGAAGTGAATCACGACACCCTTTCCAGAGGAATCCCTCCGATTCCGTCAGAATGCCCGCCGCTCTAGAATCCCATCTCTTCGGCAAACGTATCCTGGAACCGCGGCTCTTCATTGAGCGGCACGTAATCGATTTCTTTCGCCAGCGTTTCGAAATCCGCCATTTCTTGGAACAGCGCGCGCTTGGCGCCTTTGAGCGCCGTATTGCCCGCCGCCACGATGCGCTCCGGAGCGACGCGCAGCAGTCCGATCCGCACTGCGCTGGTCCGGTTGATGGCATTGCCGAACGCTCCGGCGAGATAAAGCGTATCAAGCTCCGCCGGTGTGGCGCCAAACCGAGCGGTGAGAAGTTTCAGTCCTGCCGCGATGGCGCCTTTGGCAAGTTGCAGTTCGCGCACGTCCTGCGGCGTCAGCACGACGTCACCCGAAAGCGTCCAGTCGCGCGCCAACCGTCCGCTGGGCGAAATCACGCCCAAGTCCAATCCCGCCGCGACCGCATCGACCAATCCCGAACCGCAAATCCCGCGCGCCGCGCCGCCGCCGATCACCCGGTAGGTGCCGTTTGCATCGACCGCATCAATGGCACCGGTTGCCGCCCGCATACCGTAGGTGATGCGCGCGCCTTCGAATGCCGGTCCCGCCGCTGTGGAGGTGCACAGCATTTTGCCGTCCTGCGCCACCACGACTTCGCCATTGGTGCCGAGATCGACCAGCGCCACCAACCCGTCCTGATGCGCAAGACCCGTCGCCATCACGCCCGCCAGCACGTCGCCGCCAACCAGGCCGCCAATGCAGGGCAGCACGTCCACCGCGGCATCCGTCGGCCAGCCGAGGTCCGCGCCTGCGAAGTGCAGCGTTTCGGGTTGATGTGGCAGGAACGGATACGTCGCCAGTGGAGTCATATCGAGCCCGCCGAACAGATGATGCATGGCGCTATTGCCTGCCACCACGATCTGGCGCGCATCGCTCGAAAGCTCCGCCACCATCGCGCCGATCTGGGTGCGGATCAGTGCCGTCAATTCGTCCGCCCCGTCCGCCATCGCGAACGCCGCCCGTGACAGCACGTCGGCACCGTGCCGGGCCTCGGCATTGAGCGCGGTCCTTGCCGCCAGCACTTGTCCGGTTTTCAAATCGAGCAGTTGCGCCGCAATCGTCGTGGTGCCGAGATCGACTGCGATGCCGAGTCCTTGGCGCGGAGCAAAGACGAAATCCTCCGCATCACCGAGAACCGCCATCTCCCATTGCGCCAGTTCCAGCGTGACGTCGCCGTCCGCCGCGTGTCGGCACGCCAGCCGCCAGCCATCGCGTAATTCGCTAGGCGAAAACGCCACACGATCCTCGGCGCCCGCGGCCATCTCGCCGTCAACGACCCGCACCCGGCAGCCTTTGCAGCGGCCGCGCCCGCCGCAGGGAAACTCGACGCCGGCGCCGAACAGCACATCGCGCAGCGGCGTTCCTGCGGCCGCCTCCAGTCGCCGTCCCATCGGGGCGAGCGTAATCGCTGTCATGCGGCCTCGATCAGGTGTTTGCCGGACGTCTGCACCACGCTTTGCCCCGGCGGGACGACCAGAAATTCCTCGCCGCTCCACGCCCCTTCCAGAAGACGGCGCAGCCAGCCGGTATCGCCTTCCAGACGGCTGTACTGCCAATGGTGGTCGAGCGCGATGTCGCGCGCTTGCGCTTCCCAGATTTGGCTCGCTGCGATTGGCGTTGCGATATAGGCGAGGCGCTTATAGTGCCGGGTGAAGCCTTCGAACTCGGCGAGCAGATAGGTAGCGGCTTCCTCGCCATAGCGGGCCGCCAGGCGCTCGAAGCTGGCGTTGGAATTGGGGCCGAAGGTGAACTCCGCTTGCCGCTCATCGCGCGCGGCACGCAGCCATCCGGCACTCTGGAAATAGGTACCGGGCTCCTTGTCCAGCTCTTCGAGGCGGCGCCGGCTGGAGCCGAGCAGGATGCCGATGCAATCGTGCGCGCGCGGGATGGCGAGCGGGATGCTGCGGGCGGTGATACCGACGATGCCGCGATTGCACAGGCCATAGGCGATGGCGATGCCGTCGCAATCGGTGGTCTGGTCGATGGCGTTCTGCAGCGCGTCGTGTAATGCCTCGGCCGAGCGTTCATGCAGCGCCATTTCCAGATGCTGGAAGCCGATCTTGGTCCGGCACTCGGCTGCCAGCGTTTCCAGTTCCGGCCTCAGGCTGGGGCAGGCGATGACGCTGAGGCTGAGGCGCTCCGTCATGCCCGCTTCAGCGCTGCTTTCACTCCGCGGATGAAATCGGGCGAGGTGCCGCAACAGCCACCAATAAAGCTGGCGCCGGCCGCGATCACTGCCGGCACTTGCGCGGCGAAGTCCTCCGCTGTCGTGGCGTAGACGGTCTTGCCGTTTTCAATCGTGGGAAGGCCCGCATTGGCCTTAATCCATACTGGCAGGCCCTGGCTCGCCGCCTTGAGCCGGGCGCAGATGGCAACGAACCCGACAATGCCCTGGCCGCAGTTGGCGCCGATCACGTCGGCCCCGGCCTTGGCAAGCGCTTCGGCCGCTTGTTCGGGCGTCGTGCCCATCATCGTGCGGTCGAGGTCCTTGCCGGAATCGAACACCATGGTCGCCACCACCGGCAATCCGGTCGCTTTGGCGGCGGCGATGGCGATCGCCGCTTCTTGGATGTCCTGCATCGTTTCTATCACGATACCGTCCGGCTCGGCCCCGGCAATCGCTTCAGCCTGTTCGGCAAAGGCCGCCGTCAATTCGTCTTCGCTGACGTCGCCGCTGACCAGCAGTTTGCCGCTCGGCCCAATCGAGGCGAATACCAGCGCGTCTTCGCCGGCGGCTTTCTTCGACAAGGCAACGCCCGCGGCATTGATCTCGCGCACCTTGTCGGCCGCATCGGCTTCGGCAAGGCGAAAGCGGTTGGCGCCGAAGGTATTGGTGAGAATGATTTGCGAGCCCGCCGCAACATAGGCCGCCGCCACCGCCGCGACGCCATCGGGATTGGAAAGGTTCCACAGATCGGGCACGTCGCCCGGTATGAGCCCGCGGGCCTGCAATTGGGTACCCCACGCACCGTCGGTGATGACGGGCGCATGGCGGACGAGTTTGTCGATAAACGGGTGGGACATCGCCTACCCCCCAAGAAGAGCTCCTGAGTCAGACCATGGTCGAAGCGGCGGTTCAATGCACGCCATGTCGCAGCGGGACCGCTACCAATTCCTGTGAAAGGGGCATTTTCCGGGATTGTGCCGGGTTGCGGGCGGGATCATTGTCCGCTCGAAAACGGACCAAAGGGGGCGAACATGCACGACAAGCACTGGGCTGAGCTCAAAGCGGCTATCGCCGGCGAATCGGGCGCCACGCTTCCGGTCGGCTTCATCATCGACTGTCCCTGGCTGCCGAACTGGTACGGCGTCAACCTGATCGACTACTTCCAGAGCGACGACGTCTGGTTCGAGGCCAACAAAAAGGCGATCGAGACCTTTCCGGAGATCATGTTCCTGCCCGGCTTCTGGTCGGAATTCGGCATGTGCACCGAGCCGAGCGCGTTCGGCGTTAAATGCCAGTTCCCGGAAAACGAGTTCCCGTTTGCGCAGAAATGCATCCAGAACGAGGATGATGTCGACGCTCTCGAAGTCCCCAACGTCGAGACCGACGGCTTGTTGCCGTTCATGCTCAACCGGTTGACGCGCAACCGTTCCCGTATCGAAAAGTTGGGCCACAAGATTCGCTTCTCGATCAGCCGCGGGCCGCTCAACATCGCCAGCTTCCTGATGGGCACGACCGAATTCCTGATGATGCTCGGCACCGATCCCGAGCGCACCCATCGCCTCTTGAAGCTGATCAACGAATATCTGATCGCTTGGCATGTGCGCCAGCGCGAGGCCATCGACACCATCGACGGCATGCTGGTGCTCGACGACATCGTCGGCTTCATCTCCGAGGCCGATTATCTCGAATTCGCCCACCCCTACCTGAAAGAGTTGTTCGATCAGCCGGTCGCGGTGAAGATGTTCCACAACGACGCCGATTTCCGCCAGTCGGTGAAGCACTATCCCGATCTCGGCGTGAATCTCTACAACCCCGGCGTCCACATGACGATGGAACAAATCCACGAGGCGACCGGCCATCGCATGACCATCCTCGGCAACATCCCGCCGCGCGACGTGCTCGCTGCCGGGACCCCCGATGACGTGCGCGCCGCGGTGAAGAAGATGCTGGCCGAGACCAAGGACCATTCGCGGATTCTGGCGTCATGTGGCGGCGGTATGCCCCCCGCCGTCTCCACCGCGAATATCCGCGCCTTTGTGGAAGCCGTCAGAGGGTAGTCATCTTTCGCGCCCCGTCATGGCAGCGGTTTGACGCCGCCCCGTTCCACGATAACGCCGTAGGTCGATAATTTTCCGTCGGCGCCCGCGATGGCATAGAGCGATACCGCCTTGCCCGGCTCGAACCACGATGGATCGCCCAGAACCCAGGCCATCACCGGCGTGGCGGGGGTGACCAGAACTTCGGCGTCGCCGGTGCAGCCGCCTTGCCCGGGCGAGGGTGCGTGACCGCTGCAGATGCCGAGCGGATTGGCGGCCGCGGCATGGAAGTTCAGCTTCAACGTGCCGCCTTTGCCTTTGACGGTGGTCGCCGCCTCAGTGACGGTGGCGTTGATGCGGATCTGGTCGGCCTTGTCGCCCGGATACTGGCCTTCGCCAATGCCGCGCATCGGTTCGGGAAAAACGCGAACCTCTTTGGCCTTGAGCTTGCCGTCCTTGCCTGTCGCCGCGGTCAAGGCGACGAAATCGTTTTGCTTGATGGCGTTGAAGGCGCTGCGCGTGTTGGCGATCACCTTGGCCTCGGGCGCCAGAGTCACCGCAACGATGGCGCCCTTCGCCGGCTTTAAGCTCAGCACCGGGGCGGCGAACGAAGCTATGGCACCGGTGAGGTGTTGGGGGAACACCGGCTCGGCCGCCGCGGGTGCGGCGATCGGCGACGCGAGCAAAGCGGAAGTGGCAAGGCGCGTCAATTCCCCTCACTCAACACAGGCTGGGAAAG
>JAATGK010000356.1 GCA_015654715.1 Alphaproteobacteria bacterium | reverse complement strand
GGCCGCACCGGACGCGCAGGAAATAAGGGCGTCAGCATTTTGCTGGTGCCGCCGTCGCGCCGGCGCAGCGCCGAAGAGATGCTGCATCGCGCCCGGGTGCAATACACTTGGACCGAGCCGCCGTCGCCGAAAGCGATTTACAGCCAGGATCGCGAGCGCCTGCTCGAATCGCCGCTGTTCGCCGAAGAAGGCGATAGCGAAGACGGCGCCATCGCCGCGATGCTGCTCAAACAAAGCTCGCCGCGCAATATCGCCGTGGCGCTGTCGCGGCTTTATCGCCAGCAATTGCCAACCCCGTTCGATCTCGACGAATATGTCGAAGATCGCCGCCGCGTCCGTGACGACGGCCCGCCGCGCGAGCGCTACAACAAGGACAGGCCGCCCCGCCCCGCCTATGAGCGCAAAGAACCTTACGAGAAGCGGGAACGCAGCGCCGAACGCGGCGCCAGACCGGAACGCGGTCATGCTTTGGCCGGCGGCTCGGCGTGGTTTCGCATCAGCGTCGGGCGCGAACGCAATGCCGATCCCAATTGGCTGCTGCCGGAAATCTGCCGCCAAGGCGAGGTGACCAAGAAAGAGATCGGCCAGATCCGCATCTTCGAAACCGAAACCCGCTTCGAGCTGGATGCTTCCATCGCCGACGAATTCGCCGCCAAGGTGGCGACGCGGGCCAAGGGCGGGGTGAGCATCACGCCCGCGACCAGCGGCGAGCCGTCGCTTGCCTCTGACGCGGCATCCGAGCCGGCGCCGGAGCCGCGCAAGCCTGCCTACAAGGCGCCGTACAAGCCGTCCTATAAGACCGCCTACAAGCCCAAGGACAAGGCCGCGTACAAGGGCAACGCCGGAAAGCCCAAACAGCCGCCCGACCCCGAGCGCAAAAAAAAGCGCAAAGAGCGCAAGAAAGCCAAGCGCAAGAAGGGCCTGCTCGAGGTTTGATACCAACAGCTTTAGTCACCGGCTCTTTCCGTCATGGCCGCCCTTGAGGCGGCCATCCAGCCGTCGAGCGTCCGAAAAGCTTGGATGGCCGGGTCAAGCCCGGCCATGACGATCGTAGGCTTTGATCGAGGCGCACCGGCTTAACCAAGCGGCTTCGCGCCTGCTGCAAAGCCGACAAATTCTCCCTATATAAATGGGGTTAACCCCAGGGGAGAGAGCTGCCATGACGCCCGACCCGCATTTCACCGGTCCGATCTATTGCGACACGCCCCATATGTTCTGGGGTCTGTATGAACCGGTGAATACCATTACCAATGCGGCGATCCTGATCGCGGCGTGGCTGGCGTACCGCTATGTCAAGCGCTCGGGCGCCGGATTTTCCGCCGGGCTGGTCGTGCTTTTGGTGCTGCTGGTTTCGGTCGGCGTCGGCAGCGCGCTGTGGCATGGGCTACGCACCCAATGGGCGCTGGCGCTCGACACCCTCCCAGGCGTGCTGTTCCTGCTGGTGCTGACCGTCTTGTGGATTCGCCGGCTTTACGGCTGGGCCGCGGGCTTCCTCGGCATGGCGGTGATGCTGCTGGTTTCGGCCGCGGGCGTCGGCTATTTCGGCAAGTCGCTGGCGGCGATCACGCCGAACCTGCGCTTTGCGCCGATGTTCGCGACGGTAACCGTGGTGGGTATCATCATGGTTGCGGGAAGCTGGGTCAAATACGGCCGCGCCACCGGGCTGCTCGGCGTTTCGATCTTGGCGACGGGGCTGGCGGCGGCGTTCTTCCGCTCGATCGATTTGTTGGTATGCCCCTATGTGCCGTTCGGCACCCATTTCCTTTGGCACATCGGCCTTTCCACCGCGGCGTGTTTGGGGATCGTTCTAATGGTGCGGATGAAGCGGGGCGGGATTGTCCGCTGATTGTCATCCCCGGCGAGCCGCTAAGCGAAGCGAAGTGGCGAGGGAAGGGGACCCAGGTCCTTTCGCCTGACTGCTTTCAGTGATCGTGCACGGCTCGTTCGTCAACGATGTGGGTGTGACGCCACCTGGGTCCCCTTCCCCTCGCTACGCTCGGCCGGGGATGACAGGTTTTTTACACGTCCACGTCGGTCACGAACTGGGCATTTTCCTGGATGAACTGGAACCGCAGTTCGGGCTTTTTGCCCATCAGACGCTCGACCATCGTGTCGGTGTCCTTCTTGTCGGCGTCGGGAGTATCGACGCGGATCAGGGTGCGCAGGCCCGGTTTCATGGTGGTTTCTTTGAGCTGCGCCGGCATCATTTCGCCGAGGCCTTTGAAGCGCGAGACTTCCACTTTGGCGTTGGATTTGAACTCGGTCTTGATCAGCTCGTCGCGGTGCTTCTCGTCGCGGGCATAGACCGATTTGGCGCCGTGGGTGATGCGATAAAGCGGCGGCATGGCGAGGAAAAGATGGCCGTTTTTGATCAGCAGCGGCGCTTCGCGATAGAAGAAGGTGAGCAGCAGCGAAGCGATATGCGCGCCGTCGACGTCGGCATCGGTCATCACGATGATGCGCTCATAGCGCAGCGCCGCTTCGTTGTATTTCGCGCCGGAGCCGCAACCGAGCGCCTGCATCAAATCCGACAGCTCCTGGTTCTGCGCCAGCTTGCCCGCCGCCGCACTGGCGACGTTCAAGATTTTGCCGCGTAAGGGCAGGATGGCTTGAGTGGCGCGGTCGCGCGCCTGTTTCGCCGAGCCGCCGGCGCTGTCGCCTTCGACCAGGAAAATCTCGGTGCCTTCGGCGGCGTCGCGCGAGCAATCGGCGAGTTTGCCGGGCAGGCGCAGCTTGCGCGTCGCGGCTTTGCGGGCGACCTCTTTTTCCTGCCGCTTCTTCATGCGGTATTCGGCCTGATCGATGACATACTCGAGCAGCTTGTCGGCGGTTGCCGGATCTTCCGCCAGCCAATGGTCGAAGTGATCGTGCACCACGTTTTCGACCAGGCGCTGAGCGTCGGGCGACGACAGCTTGTCTTTGGTCTGGCCCTGGAATTCAGGTTCGCGGATGAACACCGACAGCGTGGCGCACGCCGCCGCCATCACGTCTTCGGGCGTGATCTGGGCTGTTTTCTTGTTGTTGGCGCGCTCGCCATGGGCCCGCAAAGATCGCGTCAGCGCATTGCGCAGGCCCTGTTCATGGGTGCCGCCGGCGAGCGTCGGGATGGTGTTGCAGTAGCTTTGCAGGAAGGGTTCCATTTCCGGGACCCAGGCCACCGCCCATTCCACCGTGCCTTTGCCGTTGTTCTCGGAGCGGCCGAAGAAGCCGCGCGGTGTGACCGTCGCCTTGCCTTCGATCTCACCCGCCAAATAATCGGTGAGGCCGCCGGGGAAATGGAAGGAGTCTTCCGCCGGAATGGTTTCGCTGAGCAGCGAGGGATCGCACTTCCAGCGGATTTCGACGCCGCGGAACAGATACGCCTTCGACTTCGCCATGCGGTAGAGCCGGGCAGGCGAGAAATGCGGATCGCCGGCGAAAATCTTCTTGTCGGGCTTGAAGGTGACCGTGGTGCCGCGGCGCGAGGCCGGGCCGGTGTCCTTCAGCTTGCCGATTGCGAGCCCGCGTTCGAAGCGCATCTTGTGGCCGCGCTTGTCGCGGAAGACTTCCACTTCCATCCATTCCGACAGCGCATTCACCACCGAGGCGCCGACGCCGTGCAGGCCGCCCGAGGTCTCATAGACCTTGCCGTCGAATTTACCGCCGGCGTGGAGCGTCGTCATGATGACTTCGAGCGCCGACTTGTTCTTGAACTTGGGATGCG
>JAATGK010000184.1 GCA_015654715.1 Alphaproteobacteria bacterium | reverse complement strand
CTCAACCAGCGCCTCGCCCGTCACAATGCCGGAACAGGCGCCAAATCCACCCGCGGGCGGGTGTGGTTTCTGCTCTACGCCGAACGCTTCAAGACCCGCAGCGAGGCCATGAGCCGCGAATGGTACCTGAAACGCGACCGGGCGTTTCGCAAGGCGCTGCTGGGGAGATGAGCGTCACCCCAACCGTCATGGCCGGGCTTGCCGGCCATCCATGACGAAGGGGTGATAATTCTTCCGAAACGTGCTTTTAGTCGGCCCCAAGAGACCGTCTTCTGCGGCCTCGACCGAACAACATTCTTGCTGAACCCATGCGCTATCTGAGCACTCGCGGGGCTTCCCCGCTGATTTCCTTCGCCGACATGCTGCTGGCCGGGCTCGCGCCTGACGGCGGGCTGTATTTGCCGGAAAGTTGGCCACAGTTCTCCGCGACCGAGATCGCCGCTTTCAAGGGCAAGCCTTATCCGGACGTCGCCGAGGCCGTGATGGGCCGCTTGATCGGCGACAGCTTTTCGCCTGCCGAGCTGCACGCTGACATCGCCGCCGCGTACAGCAGCTTCACCGATCCGCGCATTGCCCCGCTGCGCCAAATCGGTCCCGATCTTTACCTGATGGAGCTGTTCCACGGCCCGACGCTCGCTTTCAAAGACGTGGCGATGCAGATTCTCGGCCGTCTGTTCGCCCGCGCGCTGAAACGCCAGGGTGGTCGCGCCACCGTGCTGGCGGCAACCTCGGGCGACACCGGGTCGGCGGCTATCGCCGCGCTCGGCGGCTTGGAAAATATCGAAGTCTTCGTGCTGCACCCCAAGGGCCGGGTCAGCGAGGTCCAGCGCCGTCAGATGACCACGGCGCCGTATGCCAACGTCCACAACATCGCGGTGGAAGGCACCTTCGACGACGCCCAGGCCATCGTGAAGGCGTTGTTCGCCGAAACCGATTTCGCGCGCGCCGTCAGTCTCACGGCGGTCAATTCGATCAACTTCGCCCGCATCGCCGCCCAAGCGGTTTATTACTTCACCGCCGCCGCCGAACTCGGCCCATTTGAAGGAAAAGGGGGGCCGGTGTTCGTCGTACCGACCGGCAATTTCGGCGACGTCTTTGCCGGCGAGGCCGCGATGCGCATGGGCCTGCCTGTGGATAAATTGTGGGTCGCCACCAATTCCAACGACATCATGGCCCGCGCCCTCAACGAAGGCGTCTATGCGGCGGGCAAGGCCCAACCCACCCTCAGCCCATCGATGGACATCCAAGTCGCTTCCAATTTCGAGCGGGCGCTGTTCGAAGCCTCGGGCCGCGATGCGAACTGGACCCGCGAGCAAATGGCCACCTTCGGTGCCGAAGGTTCGCTTGTTCTGTCGCCGCCGATCCTCGCCGCCTTGCGCACCCGCTATGCCGCCGCACGGGCCGACGATACCGAAACGCTCGCCGCTATTGCCCGGGTTGAACGTGAAACCGGACAGTTGATCGACCCCCATACCGGGGTCGCGGTGGCGGCTGCATTCAACCTTAAGTTGCGCAAAAAGGTACCGGTTGTTGTCCTATCGACCGCCCATCCGGCCAAGTTCCCGGCCGCCGTTAACCAAGCAACGGGCCGGATTCCAGAGGTGCCGCCGAGGCTTAAGGCAGCCCTCGAAGGCGACGAAAACTGTTCTGTCATGGCCGCGGAAAAAGGCTTGGTGAGGGGGCTGATCGAGGCTATTCTCCCCCGATCATGAACGCCAAAATCTCTCGACTTTCCAACGGGTTGGTAGTCGCAACCGATCCAATGATGCAACTCGAATCCGCCGCCGTCGGTGTGTGGGTCAACGCCGGTGCACGCAACGAATCGAAATCGTTGATGGGCATCTCGCACATGCTCGAGCACATGGCCTTCAAGGGCACCAAGACTCGCAGCGCGCGCGCCATCGCCGAAGAAATGGAATCGGTCGGCGGCTTCCTCAACGCTTACACCAGTCGGGAGCAGACGGCGTTTCACGCGCGGGTCTTGAAGGACGACGTGCCGTTGGCACTCTACATCCTCACCGACATTCTCACCGAGCCGACTTTCGAGCCCGCCGAGTTGGAGCGCGAACGTCAGGTGGTGCTCCAGGAAATTGGTCAGGCCAAGGATACGCCCGACGACATCATCTTCGATTATCTGCAAGAGGTCTCTTATCCCGAACAGCCGATGGGCTGGCCGATCCTGGGCGATGAGAAGACCGTCGCCGCCTTCAGTCGCGATGACCTGTTCAGCTATGTGCGCGAAAATTACCGCGCCGGCAGCATGATCCTGATCGGCTCGGGCGCCGTCAGCCATGATCACATGGTGCGGCTGGCCGAAGACAAGTTCGGCAATCTCGCCCTTGGTGCGCCCAAGGAACCGGAACCCGCCCGTTATATCGGCGGCGAGATGCATATCGGCGGCGATCTGGAACAGGCCAACATCGCTTATGCCTTCCCGGGCGTATCGAATGTCGATCCCGATTTCTACGTCTCTCAGGTCTATGTCACGGCGCTGGGCGGCGGCATGTCCTCGCGCCTGTTCCAGGAGGCACGGGAGAAGCGCGGCCTCTGCTACACCATTTATGCCTTCGCCCATTCCTCCAAGGACGATGGCGTGGTGGGGATCTACACCGGCACCGGTGAGTCTGAAGCGGCCGAGATCGGCGCCGTGGTGGCGGGCGAGATGGCCGCTTTGGCCGAGACGGCCACCGAAGAAGAAGTGTCGCGCGCCAAAGCCCAGCTCAAGTCCAGTTTCCTCATGGGGCTGGAGCGTCCAAGTGCCCGGGCGGAGATGATCGCCGGACATATATTCAATTACGACCGGGTGTTATCGGTTCAGGAGATGACCGAGGCGCTGGACGCGGTCGACGCCGCGGCGGTCCGCCGGTTTGGCGAGAGGGTGATGCAAACCGCCGCCCCCTCGGTCGCGACCGTCGGTCCCGCTGGCAAGCTGGAGCGCTATGGCATATTTGCAGAGCGGTTCGGATTGAAGTGGGCGGCACGCGCGGCGGAATGAAACCAGGGGCAATGGCGTTTATGCGGGGTCTGACGTTTCCCGGCGGTCAGCAGCCGGTGATACGTGGCGTGGACGTGTATCTGCGCTATCCCCGCATGCCCGACTTCAAGGCCTGGGCCAAGCTCCGGGCCGAAAGCCGCGAATTTCTCACCCCCTGGGAGCCGGTTTGGGCGCGCGACGAGCTGACCAAGGGCGCCTTCCGCCGCCGCATCAAACGCTACCAGAAGGAAACGCGGCTGGATTCCGCTTACGCTTTCTTCGTTTACCGCACGGCAGACGACCAGATTCTTGGCGGCTGCACGTTGTCGAATGTGCGACGTGGTGTCACTCAAGCCAGCGCGCTAGGCTATTGGATCGGCGAACGTTTCGCCCGTCAGGGCTTCATGTACGACGCGGTGCGGGCCTTGATCCCGTTCGTTTTTTCGACTCTCGGCCTCCACCGGATCGAGGCCGCCTGTCTGCCCACCAACGCGGCGTCGCAGAACCTCCTGGTCAAAGCGGGGTTTCGTCAGGAAGGTGTTGCGCGTAAGTATTTGCAGATTAACGGCGAATGGCGGGATCACGTTCTGTTTGCGTTGCTCGAGGACGAGGCGCAGATAGGCTAGCCCGAATAACAATAACCTCAGGGATTTGAGCGCCTGTGATGAAACGGCTGGCTTTCGCGTTGGCGTGCCTCGCCCTGTTGTGGACGAGCGCCGTGGCTGCCTCTGAAGCGGCAAACGCCGTGGTGAAAGAACCGGACATCGGTGCCGCTGCCGATCTGCTCGAGCTGAAAAACTCTCTGAAGCCGTTTGCGCCGCCCGCCGCCAAGAAGGAGCCGGGCACCTGGTTCACGGTCACGCTGGTCAATTTCAGCGCCAAACCGGCTACTCGCGTCCTGCATGCCGGTCAGCCGCCATCGGGCGGTCTTACCATTATCCCGCGGGCCCAGCGCCCGATGATCCTGCAGGTGGGAAGCGCGACGCCGGGCGTGGTGGTGGAAAGTTCCAATGCCTATGGCCGCAAAGGCTTCCGTCTGACGCTGCCGCCGTCGATGAAAGCGACCATCGCGGTGCGGATGGCGGGGGT
>JAATGK010000065.1 GCA_015654715.1 Alphaproteobacteria bacterium | reverse complement strand
TATCGAGCGCCAAGTGCTTGGCATTCTCGTCGGCGATGCGGCCGAACCGGTACGCCCGCTGCCGCCGTCGGCGATCCTGATTGCCGAAGAAATCCTGCCCTCCGATTTGAAGCCCGGCGTCGTGGGTTTTGTGTCCGCCGGTGGCGGCCCCACCTCGCACGCCGTCCTGCTCGCCGCCGGCATGAACATTCCGGCCTTGGTTGGCGGTGGTGCGGCGGTGCTGGAGGTGCCTGACGGCGCCGATGTGCTGATCGATGCCGACGGCGGCACCGGCACGCTCGATCTGGCACCCAATCCGCAAAGCATTGCCGAAACCAAACAGCGGGTGGCGGCCGCCGCGGCGCGGCAGGCGCGCGAGCTGGCGGAGGCGTCAGCCGATTGTTTCACCGCTGACGGTGTGCGGGTGGAGGTTTTCGCCAATCTCGGCAAAGGCGCCACTGAGGCGGCCGAAGCGATTCGTCTGGGGGCGGAAGGTTGCGGGGTCCTCCGCACCGAATTCCTGTTCATGGACCGCGACACGCCGCCCAGCGAAGATGAACAATTCGCCGCTTATCAAGGCATCGCCGATGCACTGGCGGGCCGCAGCTTCATCATCCGCACCTTCGACATCGGTGCCGACAAGCCGGTGCCGTATTTACAATTCCCGCCGGAAGACAATCCGCAGCTCGGCCTTCGCGGTGTGCGCACGGCGGTAGTTTGGCCGGACCTGCTCAAAACCCAGCTACAAGCGGCGGCGCGGGTGAAGGGCGCCGTCAAAATCATGCTGCCGATGATCACTGCTCCGCATGAGCTGCGCACCATTCGCGCGATTCTGAACGGCGTCGGCGGTAAAGCGCTGGCATTGGGGGCGATGGTCGAAACGCCGTCGTCGGCGATGCTGGCCGATCTCATCGCGGTGGAAGCCGATTTTCTTTCCATCGGCACCAACGATCTCACCCAATATGTGCTCGCCATCGATCGCGGCCATCGCTCGCTATCGGGACAGCTCGATGCGCTGCATCCGGCAGTGTTGCGGCTGATCGCGCGCACCGCCGAAGCCGCCCGCGCCGCGCACAAAACCGCGGCGGTGTGTGGCGGTCTCGCTGCCGACCTCAATGCCGCGCCGCTCCTGATCGGGCTCGGCATTTCCGAGCTTTCGGTGCCGCCGCCGGTGATCCCGCGGCTCAAAGCGGCGATTCGCAAGCTGAACAGCGAGGACTGCCGCACCAAAGCGCGTGCCGTCCTCGACTTTGAAACGCCCGCCGACGTGCGCGCTTTCGTCAAAACCAATTTCGGCGGGGAGTCCCAGTCATGAAATCCGCCTTCGAAGTTTTACAACCCTTAGGCCGCGCCTTGATGCTGCCCATCGCGGTGTTGCCGGTGGCGGGATTGCTGCTGCGCCTGGGCCAGCCCGACATTTGGCAGCATGTCCTGCCGGTGGTGCTCCCTTACCTGCCGTTCATCGCCGCCGCCGGGTCATCGATCTTCGACAATCTCGGTCTGTTGTTCGCGGCCGGCGTGGCGGTGGGCCTGGCCAAGGAAAACCACGGCGCCGCGGCGCTCGCGGGGGTCGTGTGTTACGTGGTGACGACCGTCGCCGCCAAGACCCTGATGGTTACGCCGCTGGATGTCGTCGCAGGCTACAGCGGCCAAGCGGCGGCATGGGCGGCGGACCATTTCAAGGACGAGACCATCCGCCATCTCAGCGTGCCGATCGGCATCGTCGCGGGTGTTTTGTCCGGTTGGCTCTACAATCGCTATCACAACATCAAGCTGCCCGATTATCTCGCCTTTTTCGGCGGCCGCCGTTTCGTGCCGATTGCTGCGGGTTTTTCGGCGCTGGCGCTGGCCTTCATCATCGGCAAGTCGTGGGTTGCCATCGCTACCGGCATGGACGGCTTCAGCCACGCCGTCGTCAGCCTCGGTGCGCTGGGGTTGTTTCTTTACGGCGCGCTCAACCGGCTCTTGATCGTCACCGGCTTGCACCACATCCTCAATTCGCTGGTGTGGTTCAATCTCGGCAATTACCACGGCGTCACCGGCGACCTCCACCGTTTCATGGCCGGCGATCCCACTGCGGGCGCCTTCATGTCGGGCTTCTTCCCGGTGATGATGTTCGGTCTGCCGGCGGCGTGTCTGGCGATGTATCACGCGGCCCGGCCCGAGCGCCGCAAAGAGGTCGGCGGCATGCTCGCCTCGATGGCGCTGACGGCGCTGCTCACCGGCGTCACCGAGCCGATCGAATTCTCCTTCATGTTCCTGGCGCCGCCGCTTTAAGCCATCCATGCCGTGCTCACCGGCTTTGCGATGGTGGCGATGAGTCTGTTGAATGTGCACCTCGGCTTCACCTTTTCGGCCGGATTGTTCGATTATGTGATCAACTTCACCAAGGCACAGCGTCCTTTGCTGCTGCTCCCGGTCGGGCTGGTCTATTTCGCGGTCTATTACGGCTTGTTCCGCCTCGCCATTCAGCGTTTCAATCTCAAGACCCCTGGCCGCGAGGAAACCGCCGCCACGCCCGCCGGTGCCCGCGTGATCGATGCGGGTGGCCGCGGCTCCGCTTATCTGGCCGCGCTCGGCGGGGCGGAGAATCTTTCCAGTATCGATGCCTGCACCACGCGGCTGCGGCTGATCGTGCAGTCCAATGCCGCCATCGACGAACCCAAGCTGAAAGCCCTTGGCGCTAAAGGCATCGTGCGTCCGTCAGCCAATGCTTTGCAGGTGGTGGTGGGGCCCGCCGCCGATCAGATCGCTAGCGAAATCCGCGCCGCGATGAACCAGCCGCTCGCCGCATCGCCGCCACAAGCGACCCAGCCGGTGGCGCCGCCGGCAAGGCCGATTGCCGTGGGCGCTGCCGCGGCGTTCGTGAAGGCGCTGGGCGGGGTTGCCAATGTCGCTGGTGTGACGCAGTGCGCCAGCCGGTTGGTGGTCGACCTCAACAATCCGACGGCCGCCGATGATGCCGCTTTGCGCGCCGCGGGCGTCAAGAGCGTGGCGCACCTGGAGCACTGCGTGCATTTGATCCTCGGCTCTGGCGCCGGGGCGGTCGCCGCCGGGCTCAAAGCAACCTTGGGCGCCCGATGATCCCTGTGGGCAGCGCGTCTTAAGGAATCAGCACCGCCGCACCGGTCAGCCGGCCGTCGCGCAAATCCGACAGGGCGCGGTTGGCCTCTGTCAGCGGATAGGCCACCGTCGTGGTGTGAAGTTTGTGCTGCGCGCAAAACGCCAGAAATTCGTCGCCGTCGGCACGGGTGAGGTTGGCCACCGATTTGATCTGCCGTTCGCCCCACAGAATTGAATAGGGAAACGACGGGATGTCGCTCATATGGATGCCGCCGCACACCACCGTGCCGCCGGG
>JAATGK010000007.1 GCA_015654715.1 Alphaproteobacteria bacterium | reverse complement strand
CCTGGACCTCCAATTGAACTACAAGGCCTGGGAAGGCGTGATGGTCACCTTCGATGCGGTGAACCTGCTGAACGGCAAGCAGAAGCAGTATTACCACGCCGGCGGTCAGGGCGATCCGGACATAACGGACTTCGGTACCGCTCTGTTCAGTCGGACGTTCACGGTCGGTCTGCATTACGCAACGAACTGATGCTTAGGACCCGGCGGCTCACGGCCGCCGGGCTCCACGCGTAAGGCGCTGCCGTCTCGCCAAACTGGTCGGCAGCGCCCCTAAGCCTCCTCATTATGTTTGAACGACGATGATTGAGCGAGCCAAGACGAAATTCGGCCAGCCGACGTACCCCTCCCAGGTGCGGCCGAAGCGCGGGGCAAAAATTCGCCCTCTCAACTTATGGCGGTAATCCGCAGCGACCGCTGTGAATGGATTACCGCCCGCTCTTTCGACTGCCGAGGCGCGGAGCGTCATCATGAACAGTGTGCGTGTTGTTTGCCTCGCCGCGGCGGCTCTGTTGTCAGGTGTAGCCTTTGCTGCGACGCCTGAAGTCGACATTCACGATCCGGCGATGGCCGGACAGAATGGCAGCTACTACTTTCTCTGCTATTCGGTGTCGGGATGCGGCCACGACATGGCGGCAGGCGGCGGGACGGCGCTGGTGTCGGAGAACCCCAAATGGGCTGGCTGGGGCGGGCAAAGTGTCTACAGTTTCGGCGGCAAAGACTATGTCGTGATGCATGCCTATGAGGCGGCCGACAACAACTTCCACCGGTTGAAGATTCTTGCCATCGCCTGGGATGCGGCCGGCTGGCCGGCAATCGACGGCGCCACACTCGATCGCTTCCACACCACGCTCAAACAATAACAACAACACCCCGGCACCCCCATGATGACGATGACGAAGATCAAGAGCTCCAGACTCTCCCTTCTCGAGAAGATCGGCTTCGGCAGCGGCGATGCGGCCGTCAACATCGTGTGGTCGGCACTGGCGATCATCATCACGTTTTTCTACACCGACGTGTACCGGCTGAACGTTGCCCACATCGCTTTGCTCGGCCTGTTGCCGCGGCTGATCGATGCCTTTGCCGACGTCGCCATGGGCGTCTTCACCGACGCGCACTCGACGCGCTGGGGCCGCTACCGCCCTTATCTGTTCGCCTTTGCGGTGCCGTTCGGCCTGTCGATCATGCTGGTGTTCACGACACCCGATTTTACCTACATGGGCAAGCTGATCTGGGCCTATGTCACCTACACGGCGATGATGCTGGTCTTCACCTGCATCACCATCCCTTATATCTCGCTGCCGGCCGTCATCACCGATGATCCGCAGCAGCGGCTTTCGGCCAACGGGTATCGCCTGTTCTTCGCCAAGGGCGCCTCGCTCATGGTCAACACCTTCGTACCGGTGTTTGCGGCGCGCTGGGGGCAGGCGCACCTCGCCCACGGCTATCAGGTCGCGATGGCGATCATGGCCGTGATCGCGACGCTGATGTTCTTCTTCTGCTTCTTCACCACCAAAGAGCGGGTCGTGCATAAGGACGAGCACAAGCCGCTCGGCGAGCAAATGAAGCTTCTGCTCACCAACAGCCAGTGGTTGTGTCTGGCCGGGGCCTGCGTGATCGGCACCATCGGTTATGTCATCCGCGGATCGGTCGGGCTCTATTACGCCAAATACTTCCTCGGCGGCGACGCCAGCCTGCAGGCGGCGTTCATCACCGTCGGCATCGTCGGCAACATCCTGGCGATGGTCGGCTCGACCTGGCTGACCAAGTTCGTCTGCAAGATCCAGGTGTTCCGCTGGTCGCAGCTCATCACTTTTGTGCTCAGCGTCGCGATGTACTTTGTGGTGCACCCGGGTGCGGTGGCGATCGCTTTCGTGATGTACTTCCTGATCAACTTCATCGTCGACTTTCAGGGTCCGGTGTTCTGGTCGGCGATCTCGGAAAGCGTCGATTACGGTCAGGTCAAACAGGGCAAGCGCGTGGCGGGCCT
>JAATGK010000143.1 GCA_015654715.1 Alphaproteobacteria bacterium | reverse complement strand
CTGTGCTGGTTCTGCGGCTGCCATACGACGGTGGTGAATCGTTATTCGCCGGTTACGTCGTATCTCAACCATCTCTTCACCGAGATCGCGAATATCGCCCCGCTCCTGAAGGGCCATCCTGTCACGCACCTGCATTGGGGCGGCGGCTCGCCGACCATGCTGACGCCTGATGATGTCCGTAGCCTGAAGGAAACCTTGACGCGGAATTTCGAATTTGCGCCCGATGCCGAATTCGCGGTGGAAATCGATCCGCGCGGCCTCAAGGACGAGTTGATCGCAACGCTCGGCGACTGCGGCCTGACCCGGGCTTCGATCGGGGTGCAGGATTTCGCGCCCGAAGTGCAGAAGGCGATCAACCGCATCCAGCCGTTCGACGAAACCAAGCGGGTGGTGGATGGGCTGCGCGCCGCAGGGGTCTCTTCGCTCAACATCGACCTCATCTACGGCTTGCCGTATCAGACCCGCGAAAACGTGGCGCGCACCATCGAACTGTCGCTCGGCCTGGGGCCGCAGCGCTTTGCGGTGTTCGGCTATGCCCATGTGCCGCATTTCAAGAAGCACATGCAGCTCATCAAGACCGAGGCACTCCCCGATGCCACCGAACGGCTGGCGCAATTCGAGCTGGCGCACCGACTGATTTCGGCGGCGGGCTATACCGCCATTGGGCTCGATCATTTTGCGCTGCCGAGTGACAGCCTCGCTATCGCCACCAAGGACGGCACGCTGGCGCGCAATTTCCAGGGCTATACCAGCGACGATGCTGAGGCCTTGATCGGCCTCGGCGCCTCTTCGATCAGTGCGCTGCCGCAAGGCTACATCCAGAACAAGCCTGAGGTGCCGGAATGGCGCAAAGCGGTGGAAGCGGGCGAGTTGCCGGTGGCGCGCGGCGTTGCGCTGTCGGATGACGACAAACTGCGCCGGGCGCTGATCGAAAAGCTGATGTGCTTCCTCGAAGTCGATCTCGCCGCCTTCGGCAAAAGCCCCAGCGATTTCCCGCGCGAGATGGCAGCGCTGGCGCCCTTGGTCGCAGAAGGCTTCGTGGTGCGGGACGGCACCGTCTTGCGCGTCCCAGCCGCGGCGCGCGCCGCCGTGCGCCTGGTCGCCTCGGTGTTCGACACCTATCTGGCGGACTCGAAAGCCGTGCATGCGGTGGCGGTGTGAAGGAAATTAGATAAGAAATAGCTTATCGAATCGTCAATAAATAATAAGTAATATCTTATTGACATGACCATCGGTAATAAGATACTTCTTATTACATGCCAACATCAGCTTCCCAGCTTGACCGCAAATTTCGAGAGATCCGGCGACTTTTGCCGCTCGCGCAGCGCCCAAGCCTCGGCTGGATCCGGGCAATCCGGAACGCCGTGGGAATGACGACCGGCCAGCTCGCGCGCCGCATGGGGGTGAAGCAGCCGCGGATCGTGGAACTGGAACACGCGGAGAAGGCCGGAAAGATTACGCTGCAGAGCCTGGAACGCGCGGCCGAGGCGCTGGGATGCCGTGTCGTCTACGTGTTGGTACCTGAACGGCCGCTGACGGACGTGTTGGAGGAGCGGGCGGCGCGTGTCGCTGACGCGCAACTTGCGTCCGTGGACCAGACCATGCGGTTGGAAGCGCAGGAGGTGCCGGAACAAGACAAGGGGATCCGCAAACACATGATCGATCAGTTGCTGCAAAAGTCCTCACGGCTGTGGGATGACCCTTGAGCGACCACCTCTTCAATGCGGCCGAAGGCGAAACGCCTCTCACCGCCGAAGAACGCGAAGGTCTCATTCCCTCCCACGTCACGTTGCGGCGCGAATTGAACGAGCTCGAACAACAGAACATTCTCGAAGCCGACGCGTGGGTATTCGCGCGCAAACGCAAGGTGTTCGATGAAGCGTTCGCAAAAAACCTGCACCGGCGCATGTTTGGCCATGTTTGGCGCTGGGCCGGGCGCTATCGCGAAACCGACAAGAACATCGGTATCGAGGCTTGGCGCATTGCGGCCCGCATCCCCGAAGTCCTGGCCGACGCGGCGTATTGGGTCGAACACACGACGTTTCCACCCGACGAAACCGCCGTACGGTTTCACCATGCGCTCGTATTCATCCATCCCTTTGCGAACGGCAATGGACGCTGGTCGCGGCTGATGACCGATGTCTTGGCGACGAATTTGGGTCACGAGCGATTTACGTGGGGGCGCGGCGATCTCAGGGCGGCAACCGATGTCCGCCAATCCTACATTCAAGCACTGCACCAGGCCGATGCCTTCGACGTCGCGCCGCTCATCGCCTTCGCGCGGTCTTGAACCCTTATATCGCCGCATTCCGCGCCAAGACGCCGAAGGGGGTTGCTTTGGCGATCCAATGGCCGCCGGTGGTGAGGTCGAAGATTTCCGCCAGTTCCAGCCCCGCGCTTGCGAGTTCGGCGGCGATCTCTTCGGGGATGAAATATTGCAGCCAATTATAGATGTCGCGCCTGCGCTCGGGCTCGACGATCAGATAGCGGTCGAGCGCCAGATAAAGTTCTTCATAGCGGTGCGTGACCTTGAAGCCGAAATAATCGCCTTCCGCCCAGAAGCCGTTCATCAACCGCCGTTCGCAGACGAAATCTTCCTTCACCTGGCCGAACTGCGGCCGCGCGAAGACGTCGAAAACGAAATAGCCGCCCGGCTTCAGCATGGCTTTCACCCGCGCCAGCAGCGTTTGGCGCTGCTCCGGCGATAGCGCGCAGTAATCGCCATAGATCAGAGTGACGATGTTCTGGCGGTCCGGCAGCGCATCCTGCAAATAATCGGCGAGGCGGTATTCCATCGCGAGGCGCTTGGCGGTGGCCTGCCAACGCGCGTGGGTAAGCGAACGGCTGGAGAAATCGAGGCCGATGACGCGGGCGCCGTGCATCGCCATGCGCTCGGCATAAAGCCCCGGGCCGCAACCGAGATCGGTGACCGACTTGCCCGCCAGCCCGATGCGCGTCTCCAGCCAATTGACCAGCGTGTCGATCGCTTCCGGCCGGCGCGAGGCAAGATCCGACGCCGGATCGAGATGGGCCTCCAGCATCCGTGCCGAGACGTATTCGTCGGTCCACAGGGCGCGCGCGGTATAGGCCGAGAAGGGCGCCGGGCGCTGGTTGAAACTTTTGAGAATCTCGTACATGACGCCCCTGCGTGCTAGGGGCGGGTCAATGCCCCACTGGCGGTTTACCGTTGCCGTTGCCATTGGCATGCCGCGGCGGTTTGGGTGCGATCCAGACGGCGGCGGCGGTAATTAATAGCACAACGCTGATCTCCAAGAAGGCATTGTTGGTACCGAGTTGGGCGGCCTGTTGCAGCACCTCCATGTCGAACAAGCCGCGCGCCTTGCCTTCGGAAAAACCGCCCGCCTGCATCAGGTTCAGCATGTCCTGACCGTGCTGCACCGTGCCCGCCAGCACCGCTTTGTTCCACTTGATGGCGTCTTCCCACACCGCGACCACGATGGCGGTGGCGATGGCACCCGACAGCGTCCGGATGAAGTTGAACTGGCCGGCGCCCGAAGCGGTGTCCTTGGCCGGCAACGAACTGACCGACATGTCCATCAAGGGGATCAGGATCAGCGGGAAGCTGATGCCTTGCAGCACTTGCGGCCACAGCGACTGCGCAAACGTGACGTCGAGGCTGAAGAAGATGCGCGACAGGCTCGAAGCGGCGCAGAACAACACGCCGACCATGACGATGCCGCGATGGTCGTATCTACTCATCAGCTTGGTGGTGAGGGGAGCCACCGGCAGGGATATCAGTCCGGCAAAGGCGGTGTTGTAACCGGCCTGCGTCGCCGTATAGCCCATGATGTTCTGCAGCCACAGCGGCACCAGCACTACCGCACCGAACATGGCGCCATAGGCCAGGAAGATCACGAACATCGACACCGAGAAGGCGCGGTTCTTGAAGATGCGAAGATCGACGATCGGCTGTTTGTCGGTCATCTCCCAGATCACGAAGCTGATGAAGCCGATGATGGTGACGATCAAGAGCATGACAATGAAATCGTTGTTGAACCAGTCCATGTTCTGGCCGTTGCCGAGCATGACCTGCAGCGAGCCGACCCACAAAATCAAAAGTCCCAGACCGACGAAATCGACCGGCGTCTTCTTGGTCGGCATTTCGTGTTCTTTGAGCACGTGCCAGGCGAGAAACGCCAGCGGGATCGCCAGCGGCAGCTTGAAATGGAACGCCCATTGCCAGCTCCACTGGTCGGTGATGATGCCGCCCAGAACCGGGCCCGCCACCGGTCCCAGGATGGTGGTCATCGCCCACACGGCCAGCGCTTGCATTTCGTATTTCTTGGGCACGACGGTGAGCAGCAAGGTCTGCGACAAGGGGATCAGCGGCCCGCCGCAGATGCCGAGCATGATGCGGAAGACGATCAGCATCGGCAGCGAGGTGGCCAGCCCGCACAGCACCGAAACGAAGCCGAACCCGGCGATGCCGAGTACGAACACCCGCACCGGCCCGAAGCGTTCGGCCAGCCAGCCGGTGAGCGGCACCATGATGGCTTCGGCCACCGCATAGGACGTGATCACCCAAGTGCCGTCGGCGCTCGATACCGCCAGCGAGCCGGCGATCTGCGGCACCAGCACGTTGACGATGGTGATGTCCATGACGGCGAGGAAATTCGCGAGCGCCAGCACGAGCACCACCAAGACCAGCGTCAGGCCATGGGCGTGTTCTTTATCCTGGGCGTCGTCGGCCGTGCTCACGGGGTTCGCCTATTTCGAAATGTCGATGGAGACCTTCATCGACAGGCCGACGCGCAAGGGATGGTCGCGAAGCTCGGCCGGATCGAGCGCGATGCGTACCGGAATGCGCTGCACCACCTTGATCCAATTGCCGGTGGCGTTCTGAGCCGGAATGATGGCGAAGGCCGCGCCGGTGCCGCCGCCCAATCCCGCGACCGTGCCGTGGAACTTGATCGACGAGCCGTAGAGATCGGAGGTCAGCGTCACGGTTTGGCCGGGACGTACTTTGGCGAGCTGGTCTTCCTTGAAATTGGCGTCGACATAAACGTCTTGGATCGGCACCACCGCCATGATCGGACGTCCGGCAGCCGCCATCTGGCCGACCTGGATATTGCGCTGGGCGACGAGGCCGGTGACCGGCGCGGTGATCACGGTACGCGATAGATTCAGTTTGGCGGTATCGAGCTGCGCCTTGGCGGCGAGCACTTCGGGATGATGCTCGACGTCGGTGTTCGAGGTCAGTGCTTCGGCGGCCTGCAAGGCCGCGCAAGAGGCTTCATAGGCCGCCTTGTAGCCGGAGAATTCTTCCTTCGAGATGGCGCCGGTGTTCTGGATCGTGGCCCGGCGCTGGTAGTCGAGGCGGGTGCGCTCGCAATCGGCACGGCGCGCCGCGGCTTGACCGAAATAGGTCCGCACCTTGCGCAGGGTGGCACCGTAACCGGCTTCGGCCTGGTTCACCAAGAGCTGCGCATCGGCGGGATCGATCACCACCAACACGTCGCCTTTTTCCACATGCTGCGAATCGTGGACCTTCACTTCCATCACCCGGCCGTTGGTCAGCGGGGTCACTTGCGCCGGCGAGACGTTGACGTAAGCGTCGTCGGTCGAAACGTAGTTGGAGGCGAAGAAAAACCAATACGCCACCGCGATCAGCGCGGCCACGGCAACGGCGATGCCGAGCCAGATGAACAACTTCTTGCGCGTGTCGCTGAGACCTTCGGTGCCGGTGTTATCGGTCATGCGCTTTCTCACTTCTTTTCGATGTAACCGCCACCGAGGGCGCGAACCAATGCGATGTCGTGGGCGAAGGCCTGGGCTTCCAAATCCGCCACCGTCATGCGCTGCACGAGAATGAGATTTTCGACCGCCAGCACGTCGAGATAGCGCGCCATGCCGGCGCCGTAGCGGGTCTTGATCACGCGATAGGCGTTTTCGCTTTCGCTGAGCGCCTTCCTGGCATGGAGCAGCTCGCCTTCCAGCGCCTTGCGGTCGCCATAGGCGTCGGCGACGTCGCGCAAGGCATTGGCGAGGGTCTTGTCGTAAAGCGCCACGGCGGCGTCGTATTTGGCTCTGGACGCGCGATAGATCGCTTTGTTGCGGCCGTAGTCGAAGATCGGCAGACTGAGCGCCGGGCCGACGCCGCCCATTTCGGACGAGGCGTCGAGCAGATGTTTGGCGTCGAGGGTGCCGAAGCCGTACATCCCGGTGATGTCGATATTGGGATAGAAATTCGCATTGGCGGCCTCGATGCCGTAGCCGGCGCCTTCGACGTTCTTGCGCGCCGCCACGATGTCCGGGCGGCGTCCGATCAAATCCACCGTCAGCGACGCGGGCAGGCCGTTCGAGCGCAAGGGATGGGTTGCCGCCGGATCGATGCTGAGGCCGTAATCGGGGCCTTTGCCGCTGAGCGCCGCAATCGCATGGCGGACCTTGGCGACCGCATTTTTCACCGCTTCGAGCTGCACCTTGGCGGCTTCGAGCTGGGCCCGGGCCTGACTGCGCGAGGCTTCGTTCTCGAGGCCCGCATTGAAGCGCTTTTCGACCAGGGTAGCGGTTTCGCCGCGCACCTTGATGGCGTCTTCGGCCGTCGTCTGGTCGGCAAAAAGCTGAGTCAGCACCGCGTAATAGGTCGCCATGCCGGTCGCGATCTGCAGCTTGGCGGAGGCTTCGTCGGCCTTGGCGGCTTCGGCGGCGCTCATCGCGGCTGCGAAATTGGCGCGGTTCTTCCCGAACAGGTCGAGCTGGTACTGCATCCCCAGCGACAAGGCGGCGAGGTTATGGAAGCCCTTCGGCAGGTTCTGCTCGAACATCTGCCCCAAAGGCGTGTTGGGAATACCGATGTTCTGGGTGATCTCGGTTTCCATGAAGGTGCCATTGCCGACGATGGTCGGCCACAGCAGCGATTCATTAATGTCGGCCATCGCCTCGGCGGCGCGCACCCGGGCGGCGGCCATCTTGAGGTCGGGCGAATCCTTCAGCGCATCGCCGATCAGCCGGTCGAGCTGCGGGTCAGAATAGGTTTTCCACCAGGCGTCTTCCGGCCAAGCGGTTTGCGGCGCCTGCAGGGTCTTGGCCGATTCGAAGGCGGCAGGCGGCGCGATCTCAGGCTTGGGACCGAGATCAGGCGCACAGCCCGCCAGAGAAAACGCCGCGATTCCTGCGAGGAGAGTGGGGCTCTTCAGGGCTCTTCGGCTCAAATTGGCCATTGGCGACCTGCGATCTGTACGATACAGTACGGTACAAACACGATGTTGGCGCCAGTGTCAAGGCGTCTGGAGGCCGATGGAAAATGGCGGCGGCGGAGCCCAAGAAGGTCACGGCGGACGAGCGCCGGGGTCACATTCTGGATATTGCCCACGCGGCGTTCATCCGTGACGGCTATGCCGGCACCTCGATGGCGCGCATCGCGGCGTTGCTCGGCGGCTCGAAAACCACGCTCTACAACCACTTCGAATCCAAGCGGGAATTGTTCGTCGCCGTCGCCGATCGCGAGTGCGCCAAGCTGTTCGACCAGATTTTCGTCGCCACCGAAATCGCCGGCGATTTCCGCGACCGGGTTCTGGAATTGGCGCGCCGCCTGCTCGGCACCGTGCTGTCCGACGATTTGATCGAGGCGTATCGCCTGATTGTCGCGGAATCGGGACGTTTCCCCGAAATCGGCCTTGCCATGCACGACATCGCGCTCAGGCGCGGCATCCAGCATCTGGCCGCGTTTTTCAAGCGCGCCATGGAGGCTGGCGAGATGCGGGACGTCGATCCGAAGATGGCGGCCGAGCAGTTTCTCGATCTCACCTCCGGCACGCTGCACAAGATAAGATTGTGGAACGTGGTGACGGTGATCGAACCCGAACGGATGAAAATCGAATCCGAACGCATCGCCGCGACTTTCCTCGCCGCCTTCGGCAACGAGGCGATCAGCCGGGCGGCACGGGAATACTCAGGGTACTGATAAAGGCTTTACCCTCCCCTTGAGGGAGGGTCGAAAAACGCGCAGCGTTTTTCGGGGAGGGGTATGCCGAGCCCTCCATCGCGACATACCCCGCCCCGAAATTCCCACTTGCTTGCGCTCGTGAAAATTTCGACCCTCCCTCAAGGGGAGGGTGAGGTAATCTCACCGGCATGGGATTTTCGGGAGAAAAGAGATTGCAAGGGCGGCTTGGCAGTTTGGGGAAACGTGCCTACGCGGGAATTTTGCGCCGCCGCCCTTGCAGTCATCGCCGGAACGTACCGGCGAAGCCCAAATGGGCCCTTATTGACTGTACTGTACAGTACAGTAGTTTGTACCGCGCCAAAGTCAAGCGAAAAACTCTTACGTAAAGGCAGTGGCTGAGGTTAAACAGGCACATGGTACTAGTGGAGGGCCGCAAGCCCAGTCCCGATCAGCGCCGTGCCGCGATCCTCGACATCGCGCGCGAAGCTTTTTTGCAGGATGGTTATTCCGGCACGTCGATGAGCCGCATTGCGGCGCTGGTCGGCGGCTCGAAAGCCACGCTCTACAGCTACTTCCCGTCCAAGAAAGAATTGTTCGTCGCGGTGATCGATCGCGAAACGACCGGCCTCTACGACCGCATTTTCAACGTCAGTCTGTCGGCCGACGAGCCGCGCGCGGCGATTACCGAACTGGTGCGCCGCTGCCTGGACGGGCTTCTGTCCGACACCATCGTCTCTGGTTACCGCCTGATCATCGCCGAGGCCGGCCGCTTCCCGGAGATCGGGCGGACGACGTACGAGCTGGCGGTGCGCCGCGGCCTGGAGCGAATCGCACGCTTCTTCGCCCAGGCGGTCCGCGATGGGGCGTTGCGGCCGTGCAATCCCAAGGACGCGGCCGATACCTTCCTTGATCTGACGGCCGGCAACCTGCACACCCAGCGGCTGTGGAACTCGGTCGACGCGCTGGGTGCCGAGGCCCTCGAAACCGAGACACGGCGCATCACGGCGGTGTTTCTGGCCGCCTACGGTAACGAGAATTTGAGTCGCTCGGCGCGGGAAAACGATCACCCTTGACTGTGGTATTGGCGCGCGGACCCGGACCGGCATGGAGCTGTGCTTGACTTAAGCGACCGCCCTTGATTTGTCTCGCCCGGCTTCGGGCTTCGTCGCATTATCCGCGGCGCATTCTCGGTTTAGAGGCTTCGAGTTTTATGACGCGCGCATTCCTCTTTCCCGGACAAGGCAGTCAGGCCGTCGGCATGGGCAAACAGCTCGCCGATGCCTTTGCCTCGGCGCGGGACGTTTTCCACGAAGTCGACGACGCCTTGTCGCAGAACCTCTCCCGCCTGATGTGGGAAGGACCAGAAGCCGATCTCATCCTGACCGAAAATGCGCAAGCCGCCATCATGGCCGCCTCGATCGCGGTGGTGCGTGTGATGCAGCGCGAGGCCGGGCTTGATCTTCATGCCCATAGCAAGCTGGTGGCCGGCCATTCGCTCGGCGAGTACTCGGCGCTATGTGCCGCCGGGGCCCTCACCCTTGGCGATACGGCCCGGCTTCTGAAAATCCGCGGTCTCGCCATGCAGGCCGCCGTACCGGTCGGCGTCGGCGCGATGGTCGCGCTGATCGGTGCCGACATTGCGCTGGCCGAAGACGTGGCCAAGGAAGCCGTCGCCGATGCGGTGGAAGCCAACCCCGTTTGCGTCATCGCCAATGACAATGCACCGGGCCAGGTGGTGATTTCCGGTTTGAAAGCGACCGTTGAACGCGCCGGTGAACTCGCCAAGGTCAAAGGCGTGCGGCGCGTCCTGCCGCTCGCCGTCAGTGCTCCGTTCCATTGCCCGATGATGCAGCCCGCCGCCGATAAGATGGCGGAAGCGCTCGCGGGCGTGACCATCCGCCCGCCGGTGGTGCCGGTGGTGGCGAATGTCACCGCGGCGCCGACCAGCGAGCCCGAATCGATCCGCCGCCTCTTGGTCGAACAAGTCACCAGCCGGGTGCGCTGGCGCGAAAGCGTCGCCTCGTTCCGCAGCCTCGGGGTCGCGACCACGGTCGAATTCGGCGGCAACAAGGTGCTCACCGGCATGGTGAAGCGCATCGACAAGGAACTGGCGACACTCAACCTCGATCTGCCGGCCGACATAGAAGCCTTCGCGAGGACCCTTTGATGTTCGACCTCACCGGCAAAGTTGCTCTGGTGACCGGAGCGTCCGGCGGCATCGGCAGCGCCATCGCCAAGGCGCTGCATGCGCAAGGCGCCACCGTTGTGCTCTCCGGAACCCGCGCCGAGGCGCTCGAAGCGCTGCAAGCCGAGTTGGGTACGCGCGCCTTTGTGGCGATCTGCAATCTCGCCGATGTCGCGTCGGTGGAAGCCTTGCCGAAAGCGGCCGAAGCCGCCGCCGGCGCCCCGATCGACATCCTCATCAACAACGCCGGCGTAACGCGCGACAATCTCTCCATGCGCATGAAGGACGAAGAGTGGGACACGGTGATCGCCGTCGACCTCACCGCCGCCTTCCGCCTGTCGCGCGCCTGTTTGCGCCCCATGATGAAGAAGCGCTGGGGCCGCATCATCTCGGTGACGTCGGTGATCGGTTCGACCGGCAACCCGGGGCAGTGCAATTATGCCGCGGCCAAGGCGGGCGTCGCCGCGCTGTCGAAATCGATCGCTTATGAGGTCGCCAGCCGCGGCGTTACAGCCAACTGTGTCGCCCCCGGATTCATCGCCACGCCGATGACAGATGTGCTAACCGATGCACAGAAACAGGCCATATTGGCCAAAATCCCGGCTTCCCGGATGGGCCAAGCGGCGGAAATTGCCGCTGCGGTGGTCTACCTGGCCAGCGAAGAAGCAGCCTATGTCACCGGCCAGACGGTCCATGTAAATGGTGGTCTGGCTATGGTTTAATCGTAGTTTCAATTACTTAGTGCCTGTGGCGGGATGGAAGTCTTTGTGTTACGAAACTGCCAACCCCCACGTGGATTTTGTTAGTGAGGGCCCTTGCCGCGGGCCATGTCCAACGCAAGCGGCGTGAACTAAGGAAAGGCTTAGAGAAGCAATGAGCGATACTGCCGAACGCGTGAAGAAGATCGTCATCAAGCATCTTAACGTGGATGCCGAGAAGGTCACCGACACAGCGTCGTTCATCGAAGACCTCGGCGCCGATAGCTT
>JAATGK010000399.1 GCA_015654715.1 Alphaproteobacteria bacterium | reverse complement strand
CGCCAATGCCCATGTGCGCTATCCGGCGCGGTTCCAACTGGTGGCGGCGATGAATCCCTGCCGCTGTGGTTATCTCGGCGATCCGGCCCTTGCTTGCGCGCGGGCACCCAAATGCGCCCAGGAATACCAATCGAAGATTTCTGGGCCGTTGTTCGACCGCATCGACATTCACGTCGACGTACCGGGCGTGTCGGCCGCCGATCTCAGCTTGCCGCCGGCGGCAGAAGGCAGCGCCGAGGTGGCGGCCCGGGTGGCAGCGGCGCGCGACATCCAACGGGCGCGCTATGCCGACGCGGGCCTGCGCACCAACGCCGAAGCCGAAGGCCAGTTGCTCGATCAGGTGGCGACGCCGGAACCGGCCGGCGCCGAACTTTTATCCAAAGCGGCCGAGGCGATGAAACTGACGGCGCGCGGCTATCACCGGGTGCTCAAGGTGGCGCGCACCATCGCCGATCTTGCCGGCAGCGACGAAGTCAAACGCCTCCACATCGCCGAGGCGCTGTCGTTCCGGCGGCTGACGCACTTACACTAAACGCGATTTACACCAAACGCGGTTTCGGTTTGACCAGAGCCGCGATCACCAATCCTGCCGCTATCGCTTCACCCAGCCCGATGACGATTTGGGCCAAGGTGTAATTGCCCGGAAAGCCGTACCAGATCCAATAAGAGGTATTCTGGCCGAGGGCCGCGAACACGCCAACGGTAACGACAAATCCGAGCCGCGCGAAATAGCCGGTCAGGGCCGCAAGCGACAACAGGAACGCCGCGATCAGACTCTGCGCCAATTCCTTGGCGAACTCTTTCACCAGCAGCGGTGCCATGGTGAACGTCGCGCCGGCCGGCTGATAAATCAGCATCCCGGAGGGATTGGTTTTCATCAGTCTGGCCGACTTTTCCATCATCTTGGGATCGCTCGGATCGACCCAAGGAAAGTAATAGAGCCCGGCCTTGTCGCCGACGCCCTGTTTCAGAGCGTCCAGCACACCCTGTTCGTGACTCATCTGACTGAAGCCGATGTTGGCGAGCGGGGTCGCCATATGCGCTATCGAGCTCCAGACGAACATCTCGATGCCGCCGAGAATTCCAGCCACAAGAATACGCATGTTTGCCCCCAAAACTTGATGCGGCCAGCATGCTAGCGGCAACGCGGGGGGCTGCGAAACGCATAACTTTCTTACGGAAATTTTCCGGCCCTAGAGCGCTTCAGGAAAAGTGGAATCCGGTTTTCCGCCCGAAAGCGCGACAATCAAAGGAACTAGAGCGTTTCAACGTTTCCGTGAAACGGTGAAATGCTCTAGCCAAAGCGGCCGGTGATGTACTGCTCCGTCTTCTTGTTGGACGGGGCGGTGAAGACCTTTTCGGTGACGTCGAATTCGATCATCTCGCCGAGATACATGAAGGCGGTGTAGTCCGACGTGCGCGAGGCCTGCTGCATATTATGGGTGACGATGACGATGGTGTAGTCCTTGACCAACTCGTCGATCAGTTCCTCGATTTTCGCCGTGGAAATTGGATCGAGCGCCGAACAGGGCTCGTCAAGCAGGATCACTTCCGGGCGCGTCGCCACCGTGCGGGCGATGCACAGACGTTGCTGCTGACCGCCGGAGAGCGACAAGCCGGATTCCTTCAGCTTGTCCTTAACCTCGCCCCACAGCGCGGCGCGCTGTAATGCGTCTTCGACCCGCCCATCGAGCACCGACCGCGGCAAGCGCTCATAGAGCTTGATGCCGAAGGCGATATTGTCCCAGATCGTCATCGGAAACGGCGTCGGTTTTTGGAACACCATGCCGACCCGGGCGCGGAGCAGATTGAGATCCTGCTTGGCGGTCAGGATGTCCTCGCCGTCGAGCAGCACTTCGCCTTCGGCGCGCTGGTTGGGATAGAGCGCATAGATGCGGTTCAGGACACGTAGCAGCGTCGACTTTCCGCAGCCAGACGGACCGATGAACGCGGTCACCTTGCGGTCGTAGAGCGGCACGCTCACGGCCTTCAGCGCCTTGGTGGTCCCGTAATAGAAATCCAGGTTCTTGACGGACAGTTTCAGCTTTTCCTGCACGGCGGCATCCATGGCTTAGTTCTTCCTGGAAGACTCGAGAATACGGGCGATGATCGAAAGGGTGAGCACCGTGATGGTGATCAGCAGCGCGCCGGCCCAGGCGAGCTTGTGCCAGTCCTCATAAGGGCTCATGGCGAAGTTGAAGATCATCACTGGCAAGCTGGCGATCGGCCCGCCCATATGCGTCGACCAGAACTGGTTCGACAACACGGTGAGAAGCAGCGGCGCCGTTTCGCCCGAGATGCGAGCGATGGCAAGTAGCACACCGGTGACCATGCCGGCCCGTGCGGCACGCCAAGTCACCGCTTTGATCACACTCGCGCGCGGAGCGCCCAAGGCGGCGGCGGCTTCCCGCAGGCCGTTGGGGACAAGCAGAAGCATGTTCTCGGTCGTGCGCACCACCACCGGAATGACGATCACGGTCAATGCCGCCGCGCCCGCCCAGCCGGAGAAGGTGTGGGTGGTGGCGACAATGATGACGTAGATGAACAGGCCGATCAGGATCGACGGCCCCGACAACAGGATGTCGTTGATGAAGCGTACGACTTCGCTGAGCCAGGAATAGCGGCCGTATTCGGCGAGGTACGTGCCCGCCATGATGCCGATCGGCGTGCCGGCAACGACGGCGATGAGGCTCATCACCACGCTGCCGAAGATGGCATTGGCCAAACCCCCATCCTGTCCCGGCGGCGGCGTCATCTCGGTGAAGACCTTGAGCGAGAGGCCGGAAAAGCCGTTGTAGAACAGCGAATAGAGGATCAGCGTCAGCCAAATCAGGCCGAACACCGCGGCAAAGGTCGACAGGCCGAGGAAAAAGCCGTTGCCGCGCTTGCGGCCGTTGTAGATGCGTCTGTTGATGGCCGTGGTCATCCCGTAACGCCTCCCGCCCGCTTATGCAGGATTTTCAGCATGATTTGCGCGGCAGCCAGCACCACGAAGCTGATGAAGAACAAGATCAGGCCCATCTCGATGAGCGCGGAGTGATAGACATCACCCACCGCCTCGGTGAACTCGTTGGCGATCGTGGCCGAGATCGTCGTGCCCGGCGCGAACAGCGAAGCATGAATCCGGTGCGAATTGCCGATCACGAAGGTGACCGCCATGGTCTCGCCGAGCGCCCGGCCCAAAGCCAGCATCGCCCCACCGACGACACCGGCGCGGCTGAACGGCAGCACCACATGCCAGACCACTTCCCAGGTGGTGCAACCCATGGCGTAGGCCGACTCTTTCAGCGTGCCGGGGACGGTGTCGAACACGTCACGTGTCACCGCCGAGATGAACGGCAGGATCATGATCGAGACGATGAACGCGGCGGTGGCGACGCCGATGCCGTAGGGCGGACCTTCGAACAGGGTTTGCAGGATCGGAATATTGACCACTGCGTCGACGATCCAGGGCTGGACGTGCTCCTGATAGAAGGGGGCGAAGATGAACAGGCCCCAAATGCCGTAAACGATCGACGGGATGCCGGCCAGAAGCTCGATGGCGATGCCGATCGGGCGGCTTAGCGAGCGCGGGCAGATCTCGGTCAGGAAGATGGCGATGCCGATGCCGACCGGAACCGCCAGCAGCATCGCCAGGATCGACGTCGTCAGCGTGCCGTAGATCGACGCCAGCGCGCCGAACTGTTCGGTCACCGGGTTCCATTTCTGGGACGTGACGAACGCAGCGCCGAAGGTACGGATCGCCAGCCAAGCGCCATCCGTCAACGCCACCATCATGCCAACAAACACAATAACCACAACCGACGCGGCGGCCATGGTCAGGAAACGGAAGCGGGTATCGCCGGCGCCACTGCGCTTGACGGCGGCAATTTTGGATTCAGAGACGGTCATGGGATTCGATTCATACACAACATCAGCCATTCTGCGCGTCCTCGGCCTGGCAGAACATGGCGCGCGAAGGGACCGACGGTCCCCCTCATCCTTGACTGCCCGACGGGCATCACGTCCGGCCTTGGTGCAAGGAGCATCACAGTTCTGCGAAGGTTTTGTGACACCGGGACGCACAAGCCCCCGGCATGCTGCCGCGGGTGCGGAAATCCTGGAAAAATTGTGATCCAAGTCCTTGAACGACGTTCAAAAACGGAATTCCTGCGGCGCTCTTAAGGCTTCCGCAACCACACCTGCGGCTTAGTTTCCGGGGGAGTGACTGATGGCCCTGCGTTTCCTTCGAACCGTCTTCGGGCTGGCGGCACTGGCGTTGCTGGTGGCGGCGCTCTGCGATGTCATTGTGCACGGACGGCTGGTGTGGTTTTCGCCCCAGGCGCTCGAACTTATTGTCGCGGTCGTCATCGCCTATATCCTGCACAGTTTTTCGGCGATGCGGGCCCAGAGCGAACTGGCCGACCGCCAAGCGCAACAGCTTCAGGCCAACACCAGCCGGTTGCAGAATTCGCTTGCTGCTGCGGCAGCGATGAACGCCCGCCTCAATCAGAGCGAAATCCGCTACAAGGGCCTGGTCGATGCCCAAGGCGACGCGATCTTCCGCCGGTCCGCGGATTCGACGTTAACCTACGGAAATGACGCATTTTTCCGGCTGTTTGGTCTCGCTCCCCAGAGTGCCGTCGGCAAACCCTTTGCCCCCGAACTGCATCCCGAGAGCCGCACCCCCTTCTTCGGCAGTTTCGGCGGCCTCGAATCCGGCCACGCCCGGGCGCGCTACGACCAGCATGTGCGCACCGCTTATGGCTGGCGCTGGCTCGCTTGGGAGGATTACGCCATCCGCGACGCGCTCGGCCGCCTCGTCGAAGTGCAAAGCGTCGGGCGCGACATCACCGATCGCAAGGCGCTCGAAGACGCGCTGACCGAGGCACGCGACAAGGCGGAAGCGGGTTCGCGGGCAAAAAGCGGCTTTCTGGCGACCATGAGCCACGAAATCCGTACCCCGATGAACGGT
>JAATGK010000228.1 GCA_015654715.1 Alphaproteobacteria bacterium | reverse complement strand
GTCGCGAAGATTTCCGCAATGGGCCGTCCGGCGGCGGCTTCGATCTCGCTGTCGGCGTCGAAAAACGCGACCCCCATACGCGCCGCCAGACGGCGGCCGATCGAACTTTTTCCGGCCCCCATCATCCCGACAAGTGCTATGGTTCGCGTCAATTGCCCCATAATCTCCGCATTACACGGGTTATGCTTCGGCCGCTAGCTCGGAGTTGGGTTATGGCAGGCAAACCCGCGGAATTGCTGCGGAAAACGGCAAGGGGGTGCGTATGGGCGGCATCGGCAGATCGAACCGGCTCGGGGCGGGGGCCTGGCTGTTGATTCTGCTCGGCGCCCTGATCCTGGTCGGGGCCGCGGCGATGACGATTTACGGCGGCGCCGTCCGTCCCGCGCAGCATGAAGTGGAGCAGGTACTCGCCAATGACAGGTTCCCGAATTAAGCAATTTCTTTGCGCGGCGGCGCTTGGGGCGCTGGTCGTGCCCGCGCTGGCGCAGTGGACGGACTCCAAGCCGCCGGTGTTGGGTCCCGGCGATTATCCGCCGGAAGCGACCGAGGACCCGCCGGATAAGGCGCACGCCACGCCGGTGCAGCAGGCGCCGGATCAAGCCACCGGCACTCCGCAATCGCTGACGCCATCGGATCAGGGAGCAGATCGGTCCGCCGCTCCGCCCGTCGATGTCGCCCCTTATGTGCCGCCGAAGTCTGATCCCGGACCGGTGGAAGTGGGGGCGCTCGGCACGCCCGAAGGCCCGCCCGTCGGCACGCTCGATGCCAGCAACGGCGGCCTCGGCGATCATTTGTGGAGCGGCTCCGATCGCAGTCACGCCGAAGAGCTTCTGACGAAGGCACCGATTGTCTCCGGCGATCCGGTGCTGCGCGATCTCGTTCGCCGCGCCGTGCTGACCAAGGCTCCCGCTCCGCCGGGCGCTGCCAAAAAGGCCTTCATCACCCTCAGGATTGAGCGCTTGCTCGATGCCGGACTGGTGCATTCGGCGGGAGCGCTCGCCGCCCAAGCCGCGGTCTCGAACGATGACGAATTCGCGCGGGTGCAGGCCGAAGCGATTCTGCTCGCCAATCGTACCCAAGATGCCTGCGGACCGGCGACGGCGGCGCGCCAGACCGGCGCCGATGTGTTCTGGATGCAGCTTCGCGCCTATTGCGCGGCGGCCGCAGGCGATACCGCCACCGCCGAACTCACCAAGCAGGTGCTGAAAGCGACAGGCCACAACGATGCCGCCTATGACGCGCTGGTGGAAAGCGTGCTGACCAAGAAACCGTTGCCGCCGGGCGCCATTGCCCATCCCAGTGCGGTGCACATCTTCCTCTTTCAGCAAGCCGGATTGCCGGTGCCCGAAGCGATTGGCCGCAACATGGGTACGCCCGAAAACCTGCTGGTGATGCGCGATGTCCGCAACCCGCCGCGCGCCCGCTTCGAAGCTGCCGAGCGGATCGTTACCACCGGCGCCGCAACCCCGGCTGAGTTGATCAAGGTCGCCGAGGCGCAGGACTTGCCGCTGGGCCGGATCGCTGCCGCGGCGGCGGAGGCGCCGAACCTGCCGTTCTTTATGGGGCAGGTGCTGCTGCGCCGTGCGGCCATGATCGAACCCCGGCCGGAAGCCAAGGCGCAATTGGTGAGTCTGGCGCTGTCGCTGGGCGAAAAATCTCACCTGACGTCGCTCGCTGCCGCTTTGCAGGCCGACATCATCACCACGCTCAAACCGTCGCCGGCCTTGCACATTTATGCCCGCAGCTTTGCTGAGGCGTTGGTGCTGGCCGGTAAATCCGAAGCCGCTGCGAGTTGGACGGCTGGCGATCCGCTGATGAAAGTGCTGGTGGCGCTGGCCTCCAACAATCCGCAGCGCGTTGCCGCTGCGCAAAGCGATCTGGCCGCCTTCGCCGTCAGTCTGGCGAAGAACGCGCCGGATTCCGACCCCGACCGTGCCACCAAGGCGCTGGCGCTCGGCTTGTTCGACGTCACCGGCACGCCGCTGCCGCCCGAAGCCAAGGCCGCTGCGGCCACGGTCGAGCCCGATAGGCGGGATGGCCGCCGCATCGGCTCCAGTCAGATGCGGAGCATCGTCGAAATGGCAAATTCGCCGGAGCGGCGCGGCGAAGCGGTGCTGATGCTAACCAGTGCGATTCACGGCATCGGTCTCAAGGATCTGGCGCCCGACGATACCGTCGCGTTCGTCCGCCTACTGATGGAAATGAACGAACCGGTGGCGGCGCGCGTGCTGGCCGCCGAGGCCCTGGCGGAATACGTCCCGCCGCCGCCACCGGCACCGCCGTCGCCGCAGGCGTCGGCGCAATGACCGCAGCGGCCCATCTGGTCGAGAGTTTTCTCGATATGATGAGTGCCGAGCGCGGCGCCGCCGCCAACACGCTTGCCGCTTACGCGCGCGACCTGACCGATTTTTGCGGCTGGCTGGCGGGCCGCGGCGAGGGCGTCAAAACCTGCGGCCGCGACGATGTCCGCCATTACTTGCAGGCGTTATCGGCGTCGGGGGCGGCAGGAACCTCGCAGGCGCGCAAACTTTCCAGCCTGCGCCAGTTCTTCGGCTTTCTGTACACCGATGGTGTCCGCAGCGACGATCCCACGGTTGCGATCGATGCGCCGAAGCGCGGCCGGCCGCTCCCGAAGATCCTGACCCGCGAGGATATGGAAAAGCTGATCGCTGCAGCCGCCGCGCGCGCCGCGAAAAGCGAAGAGGGCATCCGTCTCGCCTGCATTGTGGAAGTGCTCTACGCCTCGGGCCTCCGCGTCTCCGAACTCGCCACTTTGCCGGTCGCGGCGGTCAGGAATCACGACGGCGTGCTGCTGGTCAAAGGCAAGGGCGGCAAGGAACGTCTGGCGCCGCTCAATCCGGCCGCGCGCGAAACCATCACGCGCTGGCTGACGGTGCGCGAGAACTTCCTGCCGCGCGGCGCGGCGCGACATGCGGCCGAGCGCTTTCTGTTTCCTTCGCGCGGCGTGGAAAGCCATCTGACCCGCCGCCGCCTGCATCAGATGCTGAAGGAATTGGCGGTGGACGCCGGACTCGATCCTGCCAAGCTGTCGCCGCATGTGCTGCGGCACGCCTTTGCCACCCATCTGGTCGAAGGCGGCGCCGATCTGCGCAGCGTGCAGACTCTTCTCGGCCACGCCGACATCGCCACGACGCAGATTTACACCCACGTCGCCCGCGACCGCCTGGCGGCGACCGTCGCCAATGCCCATCCGCTCGCACGCAAGAAGCCGCGTGCCTAAACCTTCGCGATTTCGGCCTGCTTCAGTTCGACGAGGGTGCCGAGGCGCTCGTTGATTGAGAAGGTCACGATCCACAGTTCGCAAACCACGCGCCACAACAGCGCGGCGAAGGCACCGCCGATCAGCGAGAACAGTGCGCCGCCGACGCTGAAGCCGCCACCACCGCCCAGATAGCTCGAGAACAGGCTGGCGCCCGCGATGAACGACAGAGTGAGCAGCACTATCAATACCAGGCCGATCCAATAGATGACCTTGATCAGCACTGGCGCGACGAATTTGTTGAAGTCGAAGAGGTCTGGGAATTTCATGACGAATACCCCCGTTTGATAGGCCAAATCACCCGGAGACAAGCACAGGCAGGAGCCGGCCACCCCTCGGGACTCAACAAGGTTAACGGTAGACCAACGGCCTTGGCGTGTCGTGACTGCAAATGCGGTAAGGGGGCTTTTCTTGTCGAGACGGCCGCTGCACCGAACGTAGTCTTGCGGTCACGACGGCTTTATTGGCGGAGCTTTCCGGACCGCATACACAGGGTTGGTTGCTGTGAACGCCAAACTCGCCTAAGTTGTATTTTGGCCCATATATGACAGTTTTACTTCTCCTAATTCGCATCTTAGTACAGAGGGCCAGGGACCGGGGTTTCCGGATGGGGGCACGTTAGATGTCGGACAACGCGATGGCGGCCGGCCGGGTGGCTTTTTCTCCCGCCGAACTCAGCCAAATTCTGGCAGACCAAGAGCGGTTTGTGACGGGACACGGCGGGGCGCGGGCGAACTTCAAGGGTGCCGATCTCACCGGCGCCATTCTGGCCAATCGCCGGCTGGACGAGGTTGACTTCAGCGGCGCCGCGCTCCGGGGTGCCAATCTGCATGGCTCGAATTTGACCCGCGCCAGCCTGTACTGCGCCGATCTTACTGGCTGCAATCTGCGCAACACCAAGCTGGTGTCCACCGACATGCGCGGCGCCTCGTTCAAGGGCGCCGATCTCTCCTTCGCCGTGCTCGATTACGCCGACCTGCGCAAGGCGACCATGATGATCATGGGCGAAGACAGTGTTTCGCTGGTCGATCACAACCGATACGGCATGGGCGCGGTCGATTTCAGTTACTGCTCGCTGCACAACGCGTCGTTCGGCAAGGCCAAGCTTGACGGCGTGATCTTCAACGGCGCGCTCCTCATCGGCACCAGTTTCCGCGGCGCCGAGATCACCAACGCCAGTTTTGTCGGTGCGGTGCTGATGGATGTGGTGGTGTCCGAATTGAACCTGCCGCCTGAGACCTTCGCCGATTGCGTTTTCGATATCAGTGCCGAAGCCAAGGCCAAAGCGGGGGTGCTGAAGGAACGTGTGCTGCTGCACCAGCAATGGGTGCTGACGGGCGGACAGGAGGGCACCGCCGCCGTGCTCGATGGCGAAGACTTGCGCCCGCTGGAGAGTCTGGTTGCCGGGCGCAATCTGGTCGGTCTGACCGCGCGCGGCATCACCGCCATCGGCCTCGATTTTTCGCGCTGCCAACTGCAGGGCGCCAAGTTCGACGGCGCCGATCTGCGCGGCGCCGATTTCTCCGGGGCCGATTTGAGCGGTACGTCGTTCACCGGCGCCCGCCTCGTGCATGCCCGCTTCGACCAGGCACGGCTGGGACATCTCAAGCTGCATAGCGGCGAGGTCTTGCGCCCCAATTTCTTCGGCGCCGATGCCAGTCCGGGTCAATTCCGTCTGGCGGTCGTGGAAGGGTCGCTAGGCGCGATCGGCGTCGGTGCGGCCGAGGGCGGCGAGACTGTCCAAATCTGACGCGCTGTCGTACGCCGATTCCCTAAACCAGGCGCAAGTCGGCGGGCGGGACGTTCGCAAACACCGCGGCCAGTTGCGCCGGGCTGAGCCCATAGGCCTTCTGGACAATCCCGCCGATCATCGCGCGATAGTCGTTCAACACCGGATAATCGCGATCCTGGAATAGGCCGGCGCGAGTGACCGCCGCTTGATTTCCAACGATGCGCCCGCCGTTCACCGCGCCGCCCGTCACCCAATAGACGCTGCCGTGGCCGTGATCGGTGCCGCGATTACCGTTCTCGCGGAAAGTTCGGCCGAACTCGCTCACCACCACGACAATGGTTTGCCCCCACGCCGGGCCGAGCGCGGTCTTCAGCGCCGCCAGTCCACGGCCGAGTTCGGCGATGCGGCTCGCGAGATAGCCCTCAGCGCCGCCTTGGTTGACATGGGTGTCCCAGCCGCCGACATCGACGAAGCCGAGATTGTACTTGTCGCGCATCAGAATGCCGATACGCTGCGCCGACGCTTCGAAACCTTTGGGGCTCACGGCGCCGCGGCCGGAATTGACCATCTCGGCAGCGATGGCTTGATAAGCATCCTGCTGCACCCGGAAGCCCTCGCTGACCGACGGCGCCAAGGTCTCGCCCTGGTACATCGATTGCACCAGATCGGCGGTGCGTGCGTTGATCGCGGATTTGCCGACATAATTGAGCGCCAGATTGGGAACCGTAGACCCGCCTTGGAAGATCAGGGGTAGTTGCGCCGTGAACGCGATCGGATGACCGCCGCTAAGAGTCTCGGCTAAGCGGCCCATGAAACCGGAATGATAATCGCGCGTGCCGCCAATCGGCTGGCCGAGTTCGATGGTGTCCTGGGTCTCGAAATGACTGCGGCTGAGGTCGTCGGTTCCTGCAAACGGGACGAACGCAATCTGGCGGGCCTGCCACAGCGGCGCGATGGTGTCCTTCAAGGCCGGATGCAGCGACCAATCGGCATCGAGGGGCAGGGCGGCTGTTTTGGGAATCGCGATCGTCGGCCGCGAGGCATAATAGAAATCGCTCGACGCCGGGATGACGATATTGGCGGCATCGTAAGCCCCACGCAGGAATACGACGAGCAGCCGCGGTGTCGATGACGCCGGTACGGCGTAAAGCTTGCCCGCCAGGAGCGGCAAGGGCGCAACGGCGGCAGCGGTTTTGAGAAACGTGCGGCGGTCCATGATGGTTTATCTCCGCATGAAATCCGGTGACGACAGGAACAGCATGTTCCATTCGACGGGCGTCTTCGCTTGAGCAAGCGCATCCCTCGTGGCCGGGCGCAAGGCCGGTGTGATGACCGAAATATAATGCGATTTCTGGAGATCGGGCGGCGGCGCCGGTTCCTTGGCGGGATCGTCGGGCAGTTTTAACAATCCGGAGCGGCCGTTGGCGATCAGGCGCGCGATTTCGAACCGCGTCTCCAATTGCCCGGGGCCCGACCACGCCGCTTCCGTCAGGGGATAGCCGTCCGGCGTGTCGTGGCGGTAGAGCGGCTCGCCCGCCCGATCCAGCCAATTGAGCAATGGCTGGCAATTGAGAACCACGGTGTCGCCATACGCCAGCCGGAGCGCGCTAATGGTGTAATGCACCGGGTCCTTGAATTTTTGCCCGAGCGACGCGGTAAATTCCGGCGCGGCAAACAGCGTCTCCAGCACCGCCGCAATGTCGCCATCGGTAGCGCCGAAGGTTTTCGCCATCGCCGCGACGAGGGTTTCCGGTGGGCTGTCGCAACAGAAATACTGTGCCAGCTTGGTACTGATGAAACGCGCCGTCGCCGGT
>JAATGK010000417.1 GCA_015654715.1 Alphaproteobacteria bacterium | reverse complement strand
GAAGCCGACATGGCCAGGGCCATGGCAGCTCCCAGGACAGCGAGGAAGATACGTTTCATCTGATGTTCTCCGAATGAGAAGTGAGGAGGTGCGGAGCCGAAGGTACCCGGCTCCGCATCCTCGCGCTTCAGCTATTGACCGCGACGGTCAACCATACGGGCGATGTACCGTCCGGTCCGGTTCCACGCAGTGTAAGCTGCTCACCAGAGACATGATGCTCCCCCGCGCACTCGAAGCTGCCGTTCGCGTCCCGCGTCAAAGCCATGGGAACGTAGCGGATCATTGGCGATGACTTGATGCCGGCAAAGATAACGCGCCGTACCGTAACGGTACCATCGCGTACGGTCTGGCCATCGGACTGGTTCACCAGGGTGATGACCAGCGGCTCGCCCGCCTTGGGCGCACTATTGAGCTTGAGTTGGTAGACCGGCTGCTGCGGTCCGTTAACGGCCGGCATCCGGTGCATCGGAGCGCCTGCTGACGCGGATTGCATTGCCAAGACGACGGCGATCGTTGCGGCGGCTGTCGCGAATTTGAGACTAAACATGGTATTCCTCCAGCCTGGGCTGTGCCCAGGATCGATTGCGAGATTGGTTGGGTCCGGGCGCGCACGCGCGGACAAAAGACACACCACTCCGTCAGGAGCGACGCGCTAAACCATCAAGCGATCGGAGGAGGATTGTCAGGCTGAAGGGTCAGCCCCGATGGCGTCTGTTGGACAAAATGAGCCGGAGCTTTTTCGGCCGCGGTCCGCAGCGAAGCCACATCGGCGGGAATGGCTGCCATACCGAAGCAGCTCATCATGCCGACGCAGATCGCCATGTTCTTGCAGGGCGTGCCGTGCTCTTTTTGCGATTTCATGTGATCGCAACCGGGTGTCGCTTGGCCGGCACAATCCATGGTCATGATATGCTTGGCAGCTTGCGGCGCGGGCATCGCCATAACGCCCGGCTCGGCAGCAATGACAAACACCGCCGCCACAAGGGCGCCGATCAAGCCACGCAGGGAAAATTTCCTCAGCCGCATACCTGCAAGTTAGGCGCATCTAATACTAATTTCAATCACCTTAGCGCCGCACCAACTACGTATTAACGCAACGGTCCGACGAGCCGGCCCGCATCCGGGGGTAAAATCCGACGCAGAAACCCGCCCTCTTTCACAACAATATCAATAGACTGGTGATCGCTACCGGGAGCAATGTCGGGCGTGATTCCGAAAACAGGCCGACCCCAATCTTGGCCAGCAACGACAACCCTGATCCATCACGGCCGCGGTCCGGTTGGGCGATTACGGCGGCCTGCAAGACCATCGGGCGCGGATCGACCGCGCCTCCCAACCGCACTGCGACCTAAGGACCAAAGTGCTTACCACCACACTTCAATCGCCTTAACACCCTCATTCGGCCGCCTTCGACTCCGCCATTTCATCCCAGGTTTTCCATGAGCTCTCCCCTGTTTCACGCCGCCGTCATTCCCGTCACCCCATATCAGCAGAACTGCACGCTCCTTTGGTGCGAGGCCACCAAGAAGGGCGCCGTCATTGATCCGGGCGGCGAGGTTGACCGGCTGATCGCGGCCGCAGCCCGCAACGACGTGACGGTGGAGAAGATCTTTCTCACCCACGGCCATCTCGATCATGCCTCCGGGGCGACCGAACTGCAGCGGCGTACCGGGGCGAGGCTCGAAGGCCCGCACGAAGGCGACCGTTTTCTGCTCGAGGCGCTGGCACAGAACCGGACCACTGCGGGCTTCGCGCATGCCGAGCCCTGCACGCCGGACCGCTTCCTCGGCGACGGCGATACGGTGTCGTTCGGCGAAGTAACGATGGATGTGCTGCACTGCCCCGGCCATACGCCGGGTCACGGCGTCTATGTCCAGAGCGAGGCCAACATCGCCTTCAGTGGCGTTGTGCTGTTCAAAGGCTCGATCGGGCGAACCGATCTGGCTGGCGGCGATGCGGCAACGCTGATCCATTCCATCGTCGACAAGCTCTGGCCGCTGGGCGATTTTGGCTTCGTGCCCGGCCATGGCCCGATGTCGAGCTTCGGCGAAGAACGCCGCACCAATCCTTTCGTCAGCGATGTCGCGCTGGGCCGCAGGGTGTGAATGCGAGAAGCGGTATGAATGCTCCCGCCCGCCAGGCCGGGTCGTGCCGGCAAATTCTGAAAGAGGTTTTCGGCTTCGAGGCTTTCCGCCCTGGGCAGGAACGGGCGATGGAGGTCGTGCTGAACGGCGGCAACGCGCTCTGCGTCATGCCGACCGGATCGGGCAAATCGCTGTGCTTTCAGGTGCCCGCGCTGGTGCTCGGCGGTCTGTCGATCGTGGTCTCGCCGCTCGTAGCCTTGATGCAGGACCAGGTGGAAGCCTTACGGCTGGCGGGTGTGGCCGCCGACACCATTAACTCGTCGCATTCCCGCGAGGACAATGTTGCGGCTTGGCGGCGCGCCGCCGCGGGCCAGACGCGTCTCTTATATATGTCGCCCGAGCGGTTGATGACGGTCCCGATGCTGGCGGCGCTCGCCAAACTGCCGCTTGGGCTGATCGCGGTCGACGAGGCGCATTGCATCTCGCAATGGGGCCCGGCCTTCCGGCCCGAATATGCGGCGCTGGCGCAACTGCGTGACGCGTTCCCGGGCGTGCCGATCATGGCGCTGACGGCGACCGCCGATGAGACCACCCGCGCCGACATTGCCGAGAAATTATTCGGCGGCGCCGTCGAACCGATCGTGCTCGGCTTCGACCGCCCCAATATCCGCCTGACAGTCGCCGCCAAACAGGGCTGGAAGCAGCAGCTGCTCGATTTCGTCAAAGCCCATCCGCGCCAAAGCGGCATCGTCTATTGCCTGTCGCGCAAGCGGACCGAAGAGGCGGCGGCGCTGCTGACCGCGGCGGGCGTCAAGGCGCTGGCTTATCACGCCGGCATGAGCGCCGAGGCGCGCGAAGCCAACCAGAACGCCTTCATGACCGAACCCTATACCGTGATGGCGGCGACCATCGCCTTCGGCATGGGCATCGACAAATCCGATGTGCGCTATGTTTTTCACGCCGATCTGCCGGCGACGCTGGAAGCTTATTATCAGGAAATCGGCCGCGCCGGGCGCGACGGAAAACCGGCCGAGGCGCATATGCTGTATGGGCTCGGCGACATCCGCATGCGGCGGATGTTCATCGACGAAGAAGATACCAGCGACGATCACAAGCGCCGCCAGCATCAACGCCTCGCCGCGCTGATCGGCTATTGCGAGGCGGCGGCCTGCCGTCGCCGGACTCTGCTCGCCTATTTCGGCGAAACCGCCGAGCCTTGCGGCAATTGCGATGCCTGCTTGGAGCCGGCCGCGATGGTCGATGCGACGGCAGCGGCGCAACTGATCCTGAACCTCGTCGAGCAGACCGGCGAGCGCTATGGCGCGGCCCATATCGTCGACGTGCTCAGCGGCGACGAAACCGAAAAGGTCACCGCCTGCCGGCATCACCAGCTCGTCGCCTTTGGCGCAGGCGCGGCGCGCAAGAAGGGCGAATGGCGGTTACTGATCCGCCAGCTCGTGGCAGGCGGGTTTCTGGTCCATGACGTCGCCGGTTACGGCGGGCTGGCGCTGGCGCCCGACGGCAAGAGCCTTCTCAAGGGCGCGACGAAGTTCATGGCGCGCGCGGAGCAGCCGCGCCGCACCAGCCGCAAGGAACGGGCGGCAGCCGCTGCGGCAGAACTCGGCGATTCCGAGGCCGACCTGTTCGCCGTACTGAAGCGGCTTCGCCTTACCCTCGCCGCGCGTCGCCGCGTTGCGGCCTATCTGATCTTTTCCGACAGGACGCTGCAGGAAATGGCCCGCAAAGCGCCGCGCGATCTCGCGGCCTTTGCCGAAATCAGCGGCGTCGGCACCTCGAAGTTGCGCGATTTCGGCCAGAT
>JAATGK010000292.1 GCA_015654715.1 Alphaproteobacteria bacterium | reverse complement strand
CGGAAATCTCCGCATGGTCCAAAGAGCGCGGTCTGGATTTGCGCACCGTCGAATTGGATGTTCAATCCGACAACTCGGCGGAGGCCGGCGTTGCGCACATCCTTGAGGAGACCGACCGTCTCGACGTCATCGTTCACAATGCTGGGCATATGGTGTTCGGTCCGGCTGAGGCCTTCACGCCCGATCAGTTCCTGCAGCAATATGACGTCAATGTGCTGGGCACGCAGCGGGTCAACCGCGCTGCACTGCCGCATTTGCGCAAGCGCGGCAAAGGTCTTTTGGTCTGGGTCGGGTCGTCCTCGACACGCGGGGGCACGCCGCCGTTTCTAGCGCCGTATTTCGCCGCCAAAGCAGCAATGGATGCGCTGGCCGTATCCTACTCAACGGAACTCGCCCGCTGGGGCATCGAAACCACCATCATCGTCCCCGGCGCTTTCACCAAGGGCACCAACCACTTTGCCCATTCCGGCAAACCCTCCGACGCAGCCCGGGCGACCGCGTATGAAACCGGACCTTATGCGGGCGTCACCGATCAGGCGCTGAAAGGCCTCGCCAGCCTCGAACCCGCCGATGCCGATCCGGCCGAAGTCGCCCTCCAGATCGTTCGCGTGGTGAACACCCCCTTCGGCAAACGCCCCTTTCGCGTCCATGTCGATCCCTCGCAGGACGGCGCCGAAATCGTCAACGCCGTAGCCGATCGCATGCGCCAGGAAATGTACCGGAATATTGGCCTCGCCGATCTTCTGTCGCCGCGGATAAACGCCTGAGCTGTTGCGGCCGAAAACTCGTAGCTACTGAATATCGGTTGATCCCGTCCGTGGCGCGCTAGAATTCGTAGGCCGCGCCGAAGGTGAGTGTGCGCCCACTGCGGGTGACGACCTCGATGCGTTTGGCCGCTGCATCGGTGTACTGGATGATGGGTTGGTCGGTCATGTTGATACCTTCCACCGTCATCTTGAGATGTTCACTGAGACGATAATGCAGCGCAAAATCGATATTACTCGTGGCTTCGAAATAGTCGCCGATATTGCCATTAGCGCCCGTGTCGTCCCGGTATTTGTCACGATAAGCTTCAGAAACGCGAACGCTCCAATCATCGCTCTCATAATAAAGCGTGGCATTGAATGACAGTTTGGAAAGATTGGCCAGCGGCAGCGATACCGACTGGCCATTGAAGATCACCGCGCTGTTGCCATCGGCATAGGTGACATTGGCGATGACGCCAAATTGGTCGAACGGCGCCGGCAGAAATTTGAAATCGCGCTGCAGGGCCGCTTCGATCCCCAGAAAGGATGCGCCCTTGGCATTGATCGGCGTGGTGACGTTATAGACGACGTTGGGATCTTGATGCGGCAGCAGAAATGACAGCGGAAAGCCGGTCTGGCTATAGGGCATCACCGTGGTGGTGGTGGTGATGAAATTTTCCATGTTCTTGTAGAAAACGCCGACCGAGATATAGCTTGCGCCCTCGTCGTAATATTCGAGCGAGGTCTCGACCGCATCCGCAAGAAAGGGGCGCAAATTGGGATTGCCGATCGTCAGCGAGCCGCCGAAAGGAGCCGTGGTGAGCGTGCCGGCCGCCGCCAGATCGGAGAGCGCGGGACGGGAAATATTGCGGTTGGCGCTGACGCGCAGGAGAAGATTGTCCACCACACCAATCACGACATTGGCGGCGGGCAACAGATCGCTATAGCGATAGCTCACCGCGACTGGGGCAAGGCTGCTGCCATTGTTCAAAGTGCCACTTGAGGTAAGCCACGTAGTGAAGCTGCGCAGACCGAGATTGGCCCGCAAGGAATGCCCCGCCACAGTGCCGTCAACATTGTACTGCAGAAAACCGGCCAAGCTATCTTCGCAGATCCGGTAATCGGAGCCCGGCACATTGTAGGACGGGGTGAGATCGCGGATCTGACCAATCGTGGCATAGGTGCGCCCGACATCGCCCACCACGTAAGGCGTCAGCGTATTGTCGGAAATGACCGATTTGTCCGCGAGCGGGATGATCTTGTCGACCGGATCGTCATAAAATACCTTGTCGGCGCGCGACCAGCCGCTATTGCGAAAGCGTTTGTAGGCGAGCCCTGCGGAAAACCAGCCTCCACTTTCGGGACGCCACTCGACCCCCAATTTGGCGTTGATATACTGGCTGGTGATCGCCTGCTCTTGGGTGTCGAGGCGCATCAGATTCCATTCAGCAGCGTCGGTAAGATCGCCATCATAGGTATTTTCCGGATGGTTGGCGGATGTGTAATCGAAGCGGAAATTGCGGTCCTGGGATTCCAAAAACACTTTGTCGAAGACGGGCAGTCCATAGGCCGAGCGCGAGGCGCCGATCAGGCCGGTGAGCGTGAGGCTTTGGCTGAGCGCAAAGCGGCCGTTGAGCACCGATTGATAGAAATCGGTCGCATCGCGCATCTGGTTGGACTCGCTGCGCAGATCGACGTGAGAGAAACGCGCCGCCACCACGCTATTCCCCGTGATACTGACCGCGTCAAGACGCTGGGTGCCGGTGATGTCGGAAGTCAGGCCATTGTTTCCCGCTGCACCGAGCGCGTAATCGGCGCGATGGTTCGACAAATGGCCATAGATCGTATCGAGCACCACTTCGAAGTGATCGCCCGCGCGATATTGCAGCGACACCGAAGCCCCGACGCGAACTCGGTGGTTGAACCAGGAGGAATCAGTTTCCGCAATCGGCCAAAACACTTCGCCCGTCCCAAGTGCCTTGGCATCTGCACCGCTTACGCCAGGACCGATGTTGGCGGCGCCGATCGTCACCGGATGCCAACCCCAATTGCGATAGCCGTATTCGACCGAGTTGGCGGTGGAAAAAGCGACCGCCAGTAAAGCGCCGAAATTGCCCCAGCGATTGGAGATCAGTGCCGCCACATGCGGCGTTGGTGTGGTGTCATCGCCATTGACCATCGCTTTGGCCGACACTGCGGCCTTGAAGCCGGGAAAATCGAACGGCCTTGCGGTACTGAGTTTGACGGTGCCGGCGATGCCCCCTTCATCCTCATCGGCGGCATAGGATTTCACAACACTCACGGCGCTGAACAATTCCGAGGCAAAGAGGCTGAAATCGAAGGCCCGCGTACGGCTGACCAGACCGCGATTGTCCATGCCCGAAGCGGTATTGCCCAACACCTCCATGCCGTTGAGCTGGGTCCGCGTGAAATCCGGACCCAGGCTGCGTACCGTGATCTGCCGCCCCTCGCCGGAATCGCGCGTGATGGCAACGCCGGGAATGCGCTGGAGGGATTCCGCCAAATTGATATCGGGGAAGGCCGCAATATCCTCGGCGACGATACTGTCCTGCGATACAACCGCGGCGTATTTGAGATCGATGGCACGCTGCAAGCTACCGCAGTAACCAGTGACGACAATTTCTTCGGGCGGGATTTCCGCCTGGGTTTGCGGCGCGGCTTCGGAACTTGCATGTTTCAGGATATAGCCGCCCGCCAAATATTCGGCACGGACGGGAAGCCCTTTGAGCAAGCGTGCCAACGCCTCGTCGGTTCGCATGGTGCCATGGACGGGTGGGCTTTTGAGGCGCGTGGTATTGACCGCCGTGATAATCTGCACATCACCCTGCTGCGACAGCGCTTGGATGGCGGCTGTCAGCGTTCCGGCCGCGATCACGAAACTATGCGCAGTATCCGGCGCGGCTTCGCCCTGAGCGGCAACGGCAAGGGCAACATTCGGCAGGGCGTAACAAAATAGCCCGATCACGCATCGTGCCACAACGGCACGAGAAGCCGCTCGACTTCCCACCACACTCGCTTCTCTGGTTGCCCCGGTTGGTGAAGCAAACCTTAGCGGCGGCGCATGTCACAAATGTTATGGGCGGAGCTGAAGACTCCTGTCGTCCTGACGGCCATAGCCCTTCACCGCAATTCTGTCGGCATAAAAGGACAGCACCGCATAAGACGTCTCTTCGGTGTCGAGCATGCCTTTCAAATTCAAACAATGAATGCCTGAAACGACGCCATAATTGCCGTCATGGTTGTGGCCATTGAGCCAGGGTTTGACGCTGGCGTGCGGCACGACGCACGAAAGCACCTCACCCGCGTTCCACAAGTTGTGGGGATTTTCCGGCGCGATCGGAAAATGGCAGAGGAGCGCGACCTTCTGACCGGATGCATCGGCCCGGATGAGCGTTTTTTCCAGCCATTGCAGTTGTTCAAACCCAATACCGCCGTCCCATGTCGCCGCATTCGGATATTTCTCGGTGTGAACTCTCCGACTCTCGAGATCTTGGGCACTGCCGGCGGGCCAACCGTAGGTGGACAGATCATTGCCATCCAGCACGACAAAGAGCCAGCCTTTGTGGGCAAAGCTGTAATAGCGCTCCGGCATGCCCAAACGTTGCGGCAACGCGAGCTTCTTTTCTTCAGGAACACCAAAATCGTGATTGCCGAGGACGAAGCGGACGGGACAAGTAAGCTTGGCGATCAGTGGCTGAACGGTGTCATAGCTTCTCTCGTCGCCATCGATGAAATCACCGAGGTGCACAGCGAAATCGATGCCCGCGCCGTTCAACGTTGCAACCGCCTCGGTGAGCTTTGCCGGCGTGCGCCGATACATCCGGGCGCCCTCATTATCTTTGTCGGCATATTGCGCATCGGCAATGGCGCCAATCTTGAACATGGTGGCCTCCCCGTCCGTGGCGGACGCGCGCCTGATGCCGGTGGCCGCCAATGCGGCGGATAGGCCAATAAGCTGCCGCCTGTCCATGACTTTCGCCTTTCAAAAAGGAAACAGCCCCGGTCTTTTGAATCGGGACTGTTCCACGTGAGTGTGACGGACGTTGCGAGGGGACGCAAAGCCCGCCACCGGGATATCAGAACTCGTAGGTCACACCGAAGGTGAAGGTCTGACCGCTGGTGGTATTGACCAGTAGGCGCTTGGCCGAAACGTCGGTGTATTGGATGATCGGCTGGTTGGTCAGATTGATGCCTTCGACGACGAGTTTGAGGTTGTCAGAAAGGTTATAATGGGCGGCAAAATCGACATTGTCGGTGGGTTCGATGCCGCTGCCGATATTACCACCGCTGCCGCCATCAGTGAGATACCTGCTGCGATGGGCCTCGGAAATACGCGCGCCCCAGCTATCCGTTTCATAGTAGAGCGTGACGTTGGCCGAAAACTTCGAGAGGTTGAAGAGCGGCAGCCTCTGGGTAAATTGGCTCGCGGTTCCGTAGTTGTAGATCACGCCATTGTTGCCATCGGCATAGGTGACGTTGCCGGTCACACCGAACTTGTCGAAGGGCGCGGGCAGGAAGTCGAAATCCTTCTTCACGGCCGCTTCGATACCCGCGATGTGCGCGCCACGGCCGTTGACCGGACGCGAGTAGTTGAACAGCGTGTTCGCAGACTGCGTCGGCTGCAGCAATGACAGCGGATAGCCCGTGGAACCATAGGTCACGACCGAATTTTCGGAGGTGCTCATGTCTTCCATGTTCTTATAGAAGGCGCCGATCGAGGCGTAGCCCGAATTGCCTTGATAATAGTCGAGCGAGGCTTCGATCGAGTCGGCCATAAACGGCTTAAGGTTGGGATTACCAGCCGAGATCGAGCCGCCAATCGAATTCGAGGAGGTCGTGGACACCGAGCCGGCCACCGCCAGATCGGTGAGCGCCGGACGGCTGAGATTGCGGTTGATGCTGAAGCGCGCCACCACGTCGTCACTGACATCAAGGGCAATATTCGCTGCCGGCAGGAAGCTATTGTAGTGGTGGGTGATGGCGACCGGCGTGCCGTTGGCGAGGCCGGCGGAAAGCAGATCGGTCGAGAAATAGCGCACACCGGCGTTGGCGCGCAGCGGCAAACCGAGGACGACCGTGTTCAGATCGTACTGCACGTAGCCGGCAAGGGTTTTTTCTACGACGGCATAATCGGTGCCGCCCGTCGTCGGCAGATAAGACAGATCGCGGTTAAAGCCCATCAACGGGAAGACCGTATCGGGGTTGCCGACGATATAGTTCAGGGTGGTGTCGTGCGGAACCGTGCCCTTGTCGGAGTCGGGAATGGCCGTATCCGTAGGCACGTTATAGAAAATTTTGTTGTTCCGGTTCCAACCACGGTTGAGGAATTTCTTATAGGAGGCGCCGAAGGTAATGTGCGAGGCGGAATCAACCGCCCAGTCAAAATCGAGCTTGGCATTGTCATAATCGCTGACAATACCGGTCTCCTGCGCGTCCAGGCGCATCAAGCTCCACTGGGAAGGATCCGTCGTATCGAAATCATAGCTGTTGCTGGGATTGTCCTCATCGCGGTTGTCATAACCGACGGTATGGTTTTTCGCTTCCATAAACACCTTGTCGAACACCGGCAAGGCATATTCCGAGCGTGAGTAACCAACCATCGCCTTCGCTTTGAAAGCATTGCTGATGTCGTAATGGCCATTCAGAGTGGCCTCATAGAAGTTCGTTGTATCGTTCATGGCGTTGCGTTCGCTACGAAGATCAACGCCGCTGTATTTGGCGGCAACCAGGGTGTTGCCTTGGATGGTGTCCGAAATCAAAACCTGCGTATTGGCGGGGGTGTTGACGTTGCCCGAGATGGCGTTCGTACCAGCGGCAGCCAACGCATAATCGTCGCGATGGTTGGTGAGGCGGCCATAGAGCAGATCGAGATCGATGCCGAATTGGTCGCTGGGCTGGTATTGGAAGGCACCGGTGAGGCCAAGCCGCTCGCGGTGGGTGTACCAAGTGGAATAGGTGACGGCTTGCGGCGAAAACAAGCTGCCGTTCTGAAGCTGTGCGGAATCCGCAGCACTGACGCCGGGGCCGATATGAGCCGAATCCACTTTGATCTGGCCCCAACCCCAATTGCGATAGCCATATTCGTTGGAATCGTTGGTGCTATAGGCCGCTGAGATCAAGGCGCCGAACGGACCCGAGCGATCCGAGATCATGCCGACGATGCGCGGCGTGACGGACACTTCGTTGGTGTTGGTCATGCCTTTTGCCGACACCACCGCCTTGAACCCGTCATAATCGAACGGCTTGGCCGTGGCGAGTTCGACGGTACCCGCGATGCCGCCTTCATCCTGATCGGCAGCCCAAGACTTTTGCACGGTGACGCGGTTGAACAACTCCGACGCGAACATGCTGAAGTCGAACGCTCTGGTGCGGCTGATATTGCCGCGATTGTCCATGCCAGAAGCCGTGTTGGTGAGCACTTCCATGCCGTTGAGTTGGGTGCGCGTAAAATCGGGACCGAGACCGCGCAACACGATTTGACGGCCTTCACCGGCATCACGCGTAATTGCAACGCCCGGAATGCGCTGCATCGATTCCGCCAGATTCAAATCCGGGAAGGCCGCGATATCTTCGGCCACGATGCTGTCCTGCGAGCCGACGGCGTTCCGCTTCAGCTCAAATGCCTTCTCTAAGCTGGCTCGATAACCGGTGACCGTGATGGTTTCGTTCCCAACGCTGTCCTCAGCGCTCGCCCCCGCTAGCGGCACCAATGCGACCGTCATCGCTGTCGTCATCATCCAAACAGTTTTTCCAAGGCTCATGGTCTAGACACCCCTCGTTCGATTTCCACGGCACGCGTTGCCGCTCGATTGGGGGAGCTTGAAAAAGCTTGAACGGGGACGGATTTAGGCCGTGAATTTTTCACGACAACTAGGCGAACGATCGATGTCGGCCGCTATTCGTGCCGGCGGCGGAGCAGGATTTCGTGACCATGTTTCTCGGCTTCGACATCCAGCAGCGCTGCGATCTGCTTCAGCGTCCCGTCGGCATTGTCGAGGCGGAAGCGGCCGGTCAGATCGACATCGACCAGAGTGCGGTCGGCGATTGTGATCTTGTCACTGGTATAGCGATTAAGCCGCGCGATGACATAGGCGAGCGGCATGCGATCGGCTTCGAGCCAGCCGGTACGCCAATTGGGATAGGCATCAGGCGAGAATGTCCCTGCCGAGACGCCGCGTTTGGGATCAAGGAGAAGCCATTGCCCGCTGGTAACGGCACGATCTTCGATATTCCTGCCCGCGACTTTTACGGTGCCTTCAAAGACGCGGATTTCTACTGCGTCGCCGAGACGATCGACGCCAAAGCGAGTCCCGACCGCTGTGACGGTGGCGCTATCGGTCACGACGCGGAACGGCCGGGCCTTGTCCTTGGCCACTTGGAAGATGGCCTCGCCGCGCGACAGCTGTAATAGTCGGGCGTGGTCCGAATAGGTGACGGTAATCCGTGTATCTGCGTTGAGGTAGACAACCGATTTGTCCGTGAGCGCAACGTTGCTGCGCTCGCTCGTTACGGTCGCGAGAATTTGCGTTTGGTGCGGTGCGATCACGCGGACCGGCGGTTGCGGCAGCATCACGACCACGGCAAAGACAACCGCCGCAGCGCCGACCAGAACTCCCCAACTGGCTTTCGAGGCAAACGCACGCGTGAGCCACTCGCGCAGATGGAATCGGGTAATGCGAGACTCTTCGGACGCAAGATTTTCGACCGCATCCAGCAAGGCTACGTCGAGGACGGTGCGGCGCATGGCGTCATAGGCGCTTGCATGTTCGGGGTCGACTGCAATCCAGGCATCGCGTTCCCGGCGCTCACCAGGCGTCAGGGCCTCCCGCCGGTCGCACCAATCCGCGGCGGCTTCCAGGATTTCGTCCCTTGGGGTCTTAGTGTTCATGGTCTGACCCTTTAGCATTGCCCCTTGGAACAGGGCTATCGAGTGCGTCGTTCAGGCTCGTGAGTTCGACCATCGCGCGCAGGAGGTGTTTTTTGACGCCTTCGAGGCTGAGATTCATTTCTTCGGCGATCTGACCACGCGATTTGCCTTCCAAATGGCGCTTGACGAAAACGGCCCGGCGGACCGGCGTCATGGCGAGAAGGCCGTCACGGAACAGAGCCATCCGCTGCTTATATTCCAGCACCTGGTCTCCCCGCGGCGCATTGCATTCAAAATCGAGGTCACCCAACTCGGTCTCTCGTCGGCGTTGTCGCGCCCGCGCGAAGATCACGGTATCCGCAATCCGGAAGGCATAGGCCATGGGATCGTCGATTGTCTTTTTCCGGGTTTGCTCCAGGAGCCGCAGCAGGGTTTCCTGCAGAACGTCTTCGCAAGAGGCCGGGTTGCGGTCGCGCCGGCTGATATAGGCCAAGAGCCTTCGCCGCACGTCCGCAGACTGGAAAATACCCTCGCTCATGCTCTCTAAAGGCGTCCAATCCCCGGGTCTTTAGAAGAAGATGCCTGACCACCGCCGACGGGGACAGATGGACTGGAAAATCGCGCCAATAAAGCGTCGCACCACACCGGCGAAGGGTCTTGGAGGATCAAACCTCGCCGTAACATCTCAAAGGTTGTGGCTATTGCTTGCGGTTGCGGCTTTGCTCGCGCGAACTTGACGGCGAGACCGTGACACACTTTCGTGACAGTTTGCGACGCCACAAGTGGTGCCGAAAAACGAAAAAATAGCGCACTGACGCTGGTACTGCCTTAAGCCGCGGCAATCCGGGTTGTTTATTCGAGATTTTCGCTCAGATTTCGCGCTCGCCGCCGGGCCGGCCGGCAGTGTTAGACGGCAGGTTGAGGGCGAGCAGGAAGCCAGCCAGCAGCATCGCCGTCAGGAAATAGATGCCCAAGGCATAACTGTCGAAGGCGGTGCGCAGCCAGCCGACCGCGAACGGTCCGATGAAACCGCCGAGGTTGCCCAACGCATTGACGATGCCGCGCACGCCGCCGGAGACCTCGGACGGGAACAGCATCGGCGGCAGCGTCCAAAACACACCTGACGCCGATTGCATGAAAAAGCCGCAAGCGACAAGCAGTCCGTAGGACAGCCAGATGTTGCTGCTGAAAAGGGTCGATAAGAGAAAGCAGATGGCGAAGCCAAGGATGGGCAGAGCGATATAGAGGCGCCGGTTGCCGCTGCGGTCCGAGAGCAGACCGAAAGCATAAACTCCGAAGATCATCGCGACATAGGGGAATATCGACAATATGCCAATCCTGGCGATGCCGGTGTTTGTCAGCTCCTTGAGCAACGTCGGCAGCCACAGCGCAAAGCCGTAAATGCCGATTTGATAGAAGAAGTAGAGCACGACCAGCTTCCACAGATTGATGTCGCGCAGCACGGCGCCGTAGGAGACCGCGGCACGCGGCGTGCGCTTCACCTCCTCCCGCTCGGCAGCGAGCTTTGTGACAAGCCAATCGCGTTCCACCGGCGACAGCCATTTCGCATCCTGGGGCCCGTTGCTGATCAAGGGATACCAGATGAAGATCAGTGCCAGCGACAAGAATCCCTCGGCGATGAACACCCAGCGCCAGCCGAAATTGGCGATGATCCAACCCGATAACGGCCCGGTGATGATCGAGGCGATGGCGATGTTCATCACGAAGCAGGCATTGGCACGGCCGCGCTCTTCCCGCGGAAACCAGCGGCTAATGATCACCAGAATTGCTGGCCAGACGCCGCCTTCGGCAACGCCGGTAAGGAAGCGGATGATCAAAAGTTGCGCCGGTGTCTGGGCAAAGCCGCACAACACCGACAACCCGCCCCACAGGAAGATCGTAAGGCCGATGAATTGCTTGGCGTTGCCGTGTTCAGCCCAGTGCCCGGCATGGGCTTGCGGGATGACATAGCCGACGAAGAAGATGCCCGCCGCCAGCCCGGACAGCGCCGCGGTCATGCCAAGAGTTTCATTCATGCCGCCCGCCATCGCAAAGCTGATGTTGGTACGATCCATGAACGAGAAGAGATTGACCAGGATCACCGCCGGAATGATGCGCCACCAGCGCGCCGAAGGTATCGCACGAACGGTTTCCTGGGACATCATCTTCCCCGCGGCGTTGCCTGTTATCTCGTTGTCCCTCGTTTCTGCGCGAGGGCTTCAGTCGGCGGTAGCGCCTCCGTCGACGGCTAAGGCGGCACCATTGATAAACGCGGCCTCGTCGCTGGCAAGATAGACTGCCGCATTGGCGACATCGGCGGATGTCGCAAGTCGTCCCAAAGGCACCTCGCCCAGTCTTTCGGCGCGGCGCTCCGGGTCTTTCAGCAATTCCCGCACGAAGGCGGTTTCCACGGTGGAAGGATGGATGGAATTACAGCGGATATTGTCTTTGCCGTAGCGCGCGGCCACCGATTTGGTCAGCAGGGTCAAGGCGCCTTTGGTCGTCGTATAGGTTTCGTTGGTGTATCTGTGGCCGATCAGGCCGCAGACCGAGGACATATTGAGGATGACCCCGCCACCAGCGGCGCCGGTAATCAAAGCAACCCTGCCCGCCAGACGCGCGCTCACGCGGCGCCGCCTTTGCGGACCTTCACACCGGCCAGCTTTTCATAGAACTGAATCAGGCCGCCGTGGTCTTCTTTCTGTTTGCCGTCGACCTTGAGCGCCTGCATGATCTCCATAACCTGGCTGGTCACCGGGATCGGAACGCCGCTTTCATGTGCGGTATCGAGCGCATTCTGCAGATCCTTGATGTGCAGTGCGATGCGGAAGCCGGGCTTGTAATTGCCTTCCAGCACCATCGGCGCCTTGGCATTGAGGACCGTCGAGCCTGCAAGGCCGCCCTTGATGGCATCGAAGACCCGCTCGGGATCGACGCCCGCTTTTGTCGCCAGGACGAACGCTTCCGACATCGCCGCGATATTCAGCGCCACGATGATCTGATTGGCGAGTTTGGTGACGTTGCCCGCACCGATGTCGCCGCATAGCACCACGCTGGCGGCCATCTTCAAGAGGATTTCCTTGACCTTGGCGAAGATGGTTTCCTTGCCGCCGACCATGACGGCCAGCGTGCCGTCGACGGCCTTGGGCTCGCCGCCGGATACCGGCGCGTCAAGCATTTCCACACCCTTCGGCGCCAGCGCGGCAGCCACCTCACGACTTGCCAACCGCCCGATGGAACTCATATCTATGAAGATACTGCCGTTTCTGATTCCTTCGAGTACGCCTTTCGGGCCCAGCACCGCTGTCTTCACATGCGGAGAATTGGGCAGCATCGTGATGATGATCTCGCTCTGCGACGCCACATCCTTAGGCGAGGCGCCCGCCTTGGCGCCGGCTTGCACCAACTCGGCCACCGGCGCCGCGGCAACGTCGTAGACGACGAGGCTGTAACCCGCCTTGAGCAGGTTTTTCGCCATCGGCTTGCCCATGATGCCCAGGCCGATAAATCCGATGTTCATTTCTGCTTGCCTCCCAAGAGAGTCTTGACCGCCGCCGCGACGGCCGCCGCGGTGAGCCCGTAACGCACGAGCAGACCGTCATAGCCCTCCGCCGAGATGCCGAACTTGTCCGGGATGCCGACGAATTCCACCGGCGCATGCGCGACGCTGCGAAGCGCCTCCACGACCGCGGAACCAAGCCCGCCGATCAGCGAATGCTCTTCGGCGGTGACGATGGCATCGACGCCGGCGGCATAATGAATCACCGCCGCGCGGTCGAGCGGCTTAAGCGTGCTGACGTTGATCACCCGCGCCGAGATTCCCTCTTTATCGAGCGCAGCCGCGGCCTCGAGGGCTTTCGACACCATGACGCCCGCGGCAAAGATCGCCACATGCTTTCCTTCGCGGACCAGCGTTACCTTGCCGATCTTGTAAGACTCGTCTGGCGACGTCACGAAGGGTAGATCGTTGCGGTTGATGCGGATGTACACCGGCCCCGGCCAATCCAGCATGCACTCCATCATCTTTTCCATTTCAATGGAGTCGGCAGGGCAGATCACGGTCATGTTGGGGATGGCCCGCATCAAGGCGACGTCTTCCACGCTCTGGTGGGTCTTGCCATCGCCGAAGTCGGAAAGCCCGGCGCTGGAGCCGCAAATCCGCACCGGCAGGTTCGGAATGCAGATGGAATTGCGCAACTGATCGTAGGCCCGTCCCGTGGCAAACACCGCGAAGGAATGAACAAAGGGGATCATTCCGGCCAGTGCCATACCGGCGGCGGTGGACGTCATGTCCTGTTCGGCGATGCCCATTTGGAAATAGCGGTCCGGAAACTCGGCCTGGAACATCACGGATTGCGTGGATTTGCCGAGATCCGCCTCCAGGGCCATGACGCGTTCGTCTCTGCGGCCGAGCCGGACCAGGCTTTCGCCATAGGCAGTTCTCAAATTCGGCGCGGTCATTGCAGCTTCCTCTTGGCTTCCGCGATTTCGGCAAGCGCCTGCTCGTATTGCGCCTGGGTGAGCGACGCGTTGTGAAAGGCGGACGTGTTCTCGGCGAAGGAAATGCCCTTGCCTTTGACCGTCTCCGCCACGATCACGGTGGGAACGCCTTTGGTCGCGGAGGCCTGATCGAGGGCATCGAGAACCGCGCCGACGTCGTGACCGTCGATGCTGAGCACATTCCATCCGAACGCCCGCCATTTGCCTTCGAGATCGGGGATGTCGAAGATGTCTTTGGTCGCCCCGCTGGCCTGGAACCGGTTGCGGTCGACGATGCCGGTGAGGTTGTCCAGTTTGTAACGGGCACCGGCCATCGCCGCTTCCCAGATTTGGCCTTCGGCTTGTTCGCCGTCGCCCATCACGACGTAGACCCGGGCCGGACTATTCTTATGCCGCAGGGCAAGCGCCATACCGACGCCGACGGAAAGCCCTTGTCCGAGCGAACCCGTGACCGCTTCCATGCCGGGGGTTTTCATGTCGGGATGGCCTTGTAGCTTGCCGGCCAAGGTCTTGAGCCCGCCAAGGTCTTCGCGCGGAATGAGGCCAAGCTCGGTGAGCGCCGCGTATTGGATCGGAACCGTGTGCCCCTTGGAGAGCAAGAAACGGTCGCGGTACTTGTTGGTGCGGTCCTTGGGATCGAAGTTCATCTTCGCGAAGTACAAAGCTGCCGCGATCTCGGCGAGCGAACACGAGCCGCCGATGTGCCCCACTTTGCCGACACCAATCATCTTGACGACATCGGCCCGGAGGTCACAAGCGATTCTCGCGATCCTTCGAATCTCTTCTAGCTTTGCCATTCGGCTTCCTCCGGCGCGGAATCTCTTGTCT